>NZ_JBXAFB010000055.1:0-565 GCF_058792595.1 Cytobacillus sp. MT66 | reverse complement strand
GCCCAGATCATTATGGCACTAACATATGCCTATATAGGTGAACCCTTTTGCGAGTGGGTCAAACTTGTTAATTATTTAGAGTGGAGATACAGATATTCATTCATATATTACATCATTGTTGGAATTGTAACTCGAGCTTTAATACTAAAACTAGCCTCTTTATCTAAACCTCAAGATCTTACAACTAAGTAAAATTTAAATTGGAGGAAAAAACTTTGGAAGAAGTCAATATTGGTTTACTGACGATCAAAGTCATCGTTGGTTTTGCCACTTTATTTTTTATCATTATCATAACAGGCAGAACATCCATCTATCAGTTAACCCCGTTTCACTTAGTTTTTGTGTTAGTACTTGGAGATTTTTTAGGAAATACCATTTATGAGGATAAGGTAGGGATTTTTCATTTTTTATATGCCATCGGATTGTGGACGTTTCTTATGTTGGGAATAGAGTTTATAACTCTAAAAAATAAATCGATACGTTATCTCTTATTAGGCAATCCTAACATCATCATTCGAGATGGTGTTATGGACCGAAAGTTACTTACAAAGAACAAATTGGATGT
>NZ_JBXAFB010000054.1:0-624 GCF_058792595.1 Cytobacillus sp. MT66 | reverse complement strand
ATGCTTACCGCGGTCTTTTAGCCTTTCGTAGTATGGACGCAAATCCTTATTATGCTGGGCCAGACATTTCCCTACTGTATAAACAATAAATCGTAAATGCTTATTCCCCTGCTTAGAAATACGGCCATAAAATCCTTGGGTACCGCCTGATTGAATTATGATTGGGTTCGTTCCTGCTTTCTTTATTAGCTGCCCAGCGTGCTCATAATTAGAGATATCCCCAATTTCACTATAAAACTCTGCTGCTGTAATAACTCCAATTCCAGGAACAGTTAAAAGCAATCTTCCATCGGTTTGAAGTAGCACATGTTCTATTTCTTTTTCCAAAACACTAACATTTTCGTCTAGTCGCTTTAAATCTTGAACAGCTAGACGTAAAAGGAGTAATTCTGCTGAAATATCCTCCATTGGCTTAACAATTGATTTTTCAGCTACATAAAAAAGTGTTTCAATATGGGTCTCTTTAATTCTTAGCTTATTCTGTTTTGATATTTCCCATATTTTATCCTTCCCTAGCTCAATCAATTTAGATGGATGTGGGAAATTTTCGATAAAAAATAAAGAAGCTTGCCCCCAGAAGTCACTAAAAATAAGCCTTTTGGTTGGTTTATTATTATTTACTTC
>NZ_JBXAFB010000053.1:0-733 GCF_058792595.1 Cytobacillus sp. MT66 | reverse complement strand
TTTCTCGACAATCTGAGGATCTTCCAGTAAGAAGATCCTTTTTTGCTGCTTACTCAATTAATGTACCTTTTAGTTTAAGTTAGTATTTTACAATCTTTCTTAGGTAAATACGGTTACTAAAAAGTTTATTTTAGTTTTTATAAATATTCGAATCTTTTCCTCAACGACTATAAACGCTTTCACATGTTCCAGGCGCTGGTTCATAAAAACAATGTTGTTTAAATTGACCAGTAAAAGGTTGGTCATACCATGTTGGAGGACACGGACCATATGGATTAAAGTACCAAAGAGCATATTTCGCTGGGTGATCTCTCCAATATTCCAAATTCTTTCTTGCTAATCTTCTTTCAGATTCTCTTGCTCTTTGATAAAATACATTACCTTTTTGAACAGCTTCAAAAGAGTAATTTCCTCCTTGTACGTGAAAAATGACATCTCTAATTGTTCTTAATTCCTTAAAGTCAGTACAATCTGCTACAACACGGTTAACAATGACATTTCCAACATATAGCATTCCTTGTGGTCCTTCGCCTTCAGCTTCTGCTCTCATCATCCTTGCCATTAAATCGACGTCTGCATTTCGGTAAGCTACTCTTGTCATTTTTCCACCTCCAAAATACAGTATGAAAAAAAGAATGCATTTATGTCCTTGTTTATAAAATAAGAATACTTGGTTTTTAAGTAAAATGAAAACTACGGCATTTTTTTACCTTTATTCCACTAAGGTACCTCA
>NZ_JBXAFB010000052.1:0-786 GCF_058792595.1 Cytobacillus sp. MT66 | reverse complement strand
TAAAATAAGAATACTTGGTTTTTAAGTAAAATGAAAACTACGGCATTTTTTTACCTTTATTCCACTAAGGTACCTCACAAGGTGCTCGTCTGCTTTCTCCATTATTATAAGTTGATGTATCCTGTTTTTATTGTTCTATCTTAAATCTAGATTTAACTTTGTTTTTAATATATTTCTGACTTATTAAAAAAAGTCGAAAACCCGTGTATTATAAGAACTTCCAACATGGGTTTTTTCTTATTTACGATGGAAATTCATTACTAAAAAACGGTAATACTAAAAAGGCAGCTCAAAGAGTTTGAATTCAAAAAAATCTGTTACCTTTTCATTTAAATATAGAGGTGATATCAATAGATAATATATTTGAAAATCTTAAGGAAATACGTTTATTAGAAGATAAGCTCTATCATTTAGAATTAAATGGTTGGCTAAAAAATGAGTTTTTAACTTGGGAATGGTGGATACTAGTCGTTTTTTTAGTTGTGCCTTGGGTTATATGGGCTAAACTTGTTAAACGAGACATTATTTTAGAAATTTTGTTATTTGGTACCATAATTATCTTGACAACAACCTTATTAGATGTAGTTGGTGCACAATACAGTTTTTGGGATTACCCCATTGCATTCCTACCTTTTATTCCTAGGGCCTTTCCTTTTGATTTTTCAATGGTACCTGTAGCTTACATGTTGTTATATCAATATTTTAGAAGATGGAAATCTTTTATTTTAGCCCAGATCATTATGGCACTAACATATGCCTATATAGGTGAACCCTTTTGCGAGTGGG
>NZ_JBXAFB010000051.1:0-926 GCF_058792595.1 Cytobacillus sp. MT66 | reverse complement strand
TTTTATCTTTTGAATTTTTCTCTGAAAGTAGCTGGCGGATGCCTGCTACTTTCAGTATGTTGTGGGCTAAAGCCACAATGCCGAACTCGACATGCACCTTGTCGAGCCCTCGCAAAGAAAACCGGCGGAACGACCGATTGCCCTTGATGTGACCGAACACGCTTTCTACTTCGATCTTTCGTCTCGAGTAGATGGCGGTTTTTTCTTCACATTCAAGGGCTGCTTTTGCCTTTGCCTTCATTTCTTCAAAGACGGTATTCCAATGAACCTGACGGTTCCCCTTTGCTTTGGTGCACTGGGGTTTCAATGGGCAATCCGTACAATCCTCGCATTCATATATTTTAAAGCTTTGTTCATATCCGGACTGATTCTTTTTGTTTTGATATTTTTTAAACGGAACTTTTCTGCCATTTGGGCAAATAAAACAATCATCTTGCTCATGATAAGTCCAGTTTTTTGCATTTTTTAAATCCTTTTTGTATTTACGTGTTTGTTCGTGTATGTAGGATCCATATGGAATCAAAAAATCAAATCGTGGCTCTTTCTCGTCACCAACCGCATATACATAGTTTTCCTCACTTCCGTATCCCGCATCCGCAATTACTGTTTTGGGCATAGGTAAAGTGGAGGACGCAAGTTTCTCCATATGAGGAATAAAACAACGTGTGTCCGTAGGCCGTTGATGAATAGTGTAAAATAAAACAAATTGATTTTCAGTCCCCATTTGCACATTATAACCAGGCTTAAGCTGTCCGTTTTTCATGTGGTCTTCCTTCATCCGCATAAAGGTTGCGCTGTTATCCGTTTTGGAATAGCTGTTACGGTCGCCAAAGATTTTATTTTGCTCTTTGTATTTTGATAACCGAGGTAAGAAGTTTTCCCGAATCATCTTTAAAGGCTTCTTCCACTTACTGCGTTCTTGCCGG
>NZ_JBXAFB010000050.1:0-1001 GCF_058792595.1 Cytobacillus sp. MT66 | reverse complement strand
AAAACGAACGAGAATTATATCACCCCTTCTGAACTTGAAAAACTTAAAATACAACATGATAAAGAATTAGAACTATTAAGAGAGGAAAATGAAATCCTAAAAAAGGCCATGCACATCTTCACCAAAAACCAAGCGTAGTTTATCGCTTTATTCAAGCCCACTCAGATGAACACGCTATATCGAGGATGTGCCAAGTATTAAAGGTATCGAAGAGTGGTTATTATAAATGGCTTTCACAATCTAATATTCTATCTGAAAAAGAAGAATATCGTTTAGAAATCCAGCAAAAAATTAGTAAGTCATTCCATGAAAGCTTTGGAACCTATGGAAGCCCAAGGGTGCACTCTGACTTAATCGACTGGGGCTATACTATCTCACAAAAGACTGTGGCTAGGATCATGAAAGAAATGGATTTAAAAGCAACCCTAAAAGAAAAGTTTGTAGTCACTACGGATTCAAATCATAATTTGAACATTTATCCTAACCTGCTTAAACGCCAATTCAATGTAGAAGAACCTAACAAAGTATGGGTTTCTGATATTACTTATATTTGGACAGTAGAAGGCTGGGTTTATTTATCATCCATTATGGATTTATTCGGTAGGAAAATCGTGGGATGGAGTTTAGCTTCACATATGAAAACAGAATTAGTTATACAATCATTAAAAATGGCACTCGTATCAAGGCAGCCTGGCGAAGATTTAATTCATCATTCAGACCGTGGTTCACAGTACTGTGCTCAGAATTATATTGATCTTCTGGAGGAGAACGAAATGCAGATCAGTATGAGTAAAAAAGGTGATCCCTATGATAATGCTTGTATTGAGTCTTTTCACGCCACAATCAAAAAAGATTTAATTTACAGAAGACGGTTTAAGACAAGAGAAGAAGCGATTAAAGCTGTTAATTATTATATAAACAGTTTCTATAACGAAAAAAGAAAGCACTCAACCTTGGGGAACTTTTCACCAAATCAATATGAGAGAAACCACCAACAAGGT
>NZ_JBXAFB010000049.1:0-1001 GCF_058792595.1 Cytobacillus sp. MT66 | reverse complement strand
CAGGGATTCCTAACGGAATCGGAAGGTTAAAAATTATTGACTCTACCGAACTTAAGCTTCCAATGTCTTTTTGTGATTGGGCTTCCATATCCAAAGGGCATAATGCAGTTAAAATGCATACAAGATTGGTAGTCCTTTCAACTGGTACCGTTTTTCCAGATAAAATTATCCCATCTACTGGTAATGTGAGTGATTTCGAAAGTTCTCCATTTATTATAGAAGAAGACGATGATGCAACCTATGTGATGGACAGAGGTTATCCTTCAAAGGATAACTTAATGGATTGGCAAGAGAAGGAAATCAAGTTTGTAACAAGGATAACTAAGAACCTCCGTTTATATCCATTTGAGGAATACGAGCCAACACATCCATCAATCAAAAGTGATTCTAAGGTACTATACGGGGTTTCAAAGAAACCTCTAAGGTATATTGAATTTAATGATGACAAAGGTCGAACCTACAGAATCTTAACATCACGATTCGATCTTACAGATCAACAAATAATGGAGATATACCGCAACCGTTGGCTTATAGAAACCTTCTTTAAATGGGTTAAGCAGCATCTAAGGTTTAAAAATATCTGGAGTACAAAGCCGCAAGGCATTTGGAACCAGATGTTCTTAGCTCTAATCGCTCTTGGAATTTCACTCATCATTAAACTGCAAACAGGATCAAAAAATACGGTGTGGAATTTCTTTCGATGTCTTCAAACGTATCTTTATCAACCATTTAAAAAATTAATAAAAGAACTCAATCGAAAGAAAAGACCATCGAAGGGAAGGCAAAAGGTACCTAAACCTAATATAAAAACGCCTCCGTTGTTTGGTTCTGTCGCCCTAATTAAAGAAAAATATAAATAAAAGTAAAGTTATAATATTGGTAAAAAAAGGGAACAAGGTCGATTTAACCTATGTTCGCCTCTTTTTCTCCATTTGGAATAAAAGGTAATGTAAAATAATTACAAATATTCAAATTAATAACAGCTGTGCAACGCTAGTGGG
>NZ_JBXAFB010000048.1:0-1335 GCF_058792595.1 Cytobacillus sp. MT66 | reverse complement strand
TTGAACCACGTGTTCAACAAATCGAACAAGAAGAACCTCAATACAAACAACAATAAAGAGTATGGCGAAAAGGTTGGTTGAGAGGCCAACCTTTTTTAAGCATTCCAATACTGGTAAAACATGGAGGTGATTTCATGAAAGTGAAAATATTATTTTTCATTTTAATCCTTATCGGATTGGGTTCAGGGTGTAACGGAAACCAAAATCAGTTAGACCATAATAATGATTTGGGTATTTCACAAGTACATACAAGTAAACTAATTGATCAATCTGTTGCCAATCATGCTAAAGAAAAGATTATCACTAAGGAAGAAATTTCGGATGTAAAGGCTGTGAATACAGATAATGAGCTTTTAATAGCAATAAAAGTCGGAAATTTCAACCGTTTCCGATTAAAAAATATCGAGAAGTCAGTTAAATCTGACTTAAAAAAAATGTATCCAGATCATAAAATATTTGTTTCGAGTGATAAAAAAATATTCTGGGAACTCGAAAACATAGAACAGAGACTAAAAAAAAACGATACGAATAAGAAAAACTTAAAAAAGGATTTAAATAAACTGAAAAGTCTTATGAAGGAACAAACATAAAGAGAAAGGATCGAGTTATGTCTAATAATCAAAAGAAACAACTCACTCCTGTGCAACAGGAATACCAAAAATTGCAAAAACAACGAGAGATTAAAAGACCGGTTGTTAAAAATTGTATAAAGGCCTTTATAACTGGTGGACTTATCTGTCTGATCGGTCAGGGTATTTCTGACTTTTACATTTATTTTTTTGATTTTACTGAGCAAACGGCCGGAAATCCGACAGTGGGTACGTTAATTTTTATTACGATGCTTCTTACTGGTTTTGGTGTATATGATCGAATGGCCCAATTTGGAGGGGCTGGAACAGCTGTACCCGTAACCGGTTTTGGCAATGCGGTCATATCACCTGCCATTGAGCATCGTTCCGAAGGATTTGTACTGGGCGTAGGCGGCAACATGTTTAAATTAGCAGGGGCGGTTATTTTATTTGGTGTTTTTTCCGCTTTTGTCATTGCCTTCATCAAAACCATTTTAATCCAGTGGGGTGGTTTATAATGCTTGCAGGTCATCGCACATGGATTTTTGAACAAAATCCTGTCATTATCTCCACTGGAACCATTGGTGGTCCGTTTGAAGCCAATGGGGCTATCCCAGATGACTTTGATACTCTTCACGCTGATTTATGGCTTGGACAAGATTCCTATGAAAAAGCACATAAAGTCCTTTTCGAAGAAGCTTGTCAAAAGGCAATGGAAAAAGGAGGAATCCAAAAAGATCAGGTTCAATTTATCCTTGCAGGGGAT
>NZ_JBXAFB010000046.1:0-1348 GCF_058792595.1 Cytobacillus sp. MT66 | reverse complement strand
TTTGGTTAAGTCCTCGATCGATTAGTATCTGTCAGCTCCACGTGTCGCCACGCTTCCACCTCAGACCTATCAACCTGATCATCTTTCAGGGATCTTACTAGCTTGACGCTATGGGAAATCTCATCTCGAGGGGGGCTTCATGCTTAGATGCTTTCAGCACTTATCCCTTCCGCACGTAGCTACCCAGCTATGCCTTTGGCAAGACAACTGGTACACCAGCGGTGCGTCCATCCCGGTCCTCTCGTACTAAGGACAGCTCCTCTCAAATTTCCTGCGCCCACGACGGATAGGGACCGAACTGTCTCACGACGTTCTGAACCCAGCTCGCGTACCGCTTTAATGGGCGAACAGCCCAACCCTTGGGACCGACTACAGCCCCAGGATGCGATGAGCCGACATCGAGGTGCCAAACCTCCCCGTCGATGTGGACTCTTGGGGGAGATAAGCCTGTTATCCCCGGGGTAGCTTTTATCCGTTGAGCGATGGCCCTTCCATGCGGAACCACCGGATCACTAAGCCCGACTTTCGTCCCTGCTCGACTTGTAGGTCTCGCAGTCAAGCTCCCTTATGCCTTTACACTCTGCGAATGATTTCCAACCATTCTGAGGGAACCTTTGGGCGCCTCCGTTACTCTTTAGGAGGCGACCGCCCCAGTCAAACTGCCCGCCTGACACTGTCTCCCGCCCCGATCAGGGGCGCGGGTTAGAATTTCAATACAGCCAGGGTAGTATCCCACCGATGCCTCCACCGAAGCTGGCGCTCCGGCTTCCAAGGCTCCTACCTATCCTGTACAAGCTGTACCGAAATTCAATATCAGGCTACAGTAAAGCTCCACGGGGTCTTTCCGTCCTGTCGCGGGTAACCTGCATCTTCACAGGTACTATAATTTCACCGAGTCTCTCGTTGAGACAGTGCCCAGATCGTTACGCCTTTCGTGCGGGTCGGAACTTACCCGACAAGGAATTTCGCTACCTTAGGACCGTTATAGTTACGGCCGCCGTTTACTGGGGCTTCAATTCAGAGCTTCGCTTTTAGCTAACCCCTCCTCTTAACCTTCCAGCACCGGGCAGGCGTCAGCCCCTATACTTCGCCTTGCGGCTTTGCAGAGACCTGTGTTTTTGCTAAACAGTCGCCTGGGCCTATTCACTGCGGCTCATCCGGGCTATTCACCCAAATGAGCACCCCTTCTCCCGAAGTTACGGGGTGATTTTGCCGAGTTCCTTAACGAGAGTTCTCTCGCTCACCTTAGGATTCTCTCCTCGCCTACCTGTGTCGGTTTGCGGTACGGGCACCTTTTTCCTCGCTAGAGGCTTTTCTTGGCAGTGTGGATTCAGGAACTTCGGTACTA
>NZ_JBXAFB010000045.1:0-1419 GCF_058792595.1 Cytobacillus sp. MT66 | reverse complement strand
GGGACAAATAATTTACGTTGGCGTTTCTGTTTCGTTTAGTTTTCAAAGAACTATTTTGCTTGTCCTGCCGAAGCAGCAACAAAAACTATTGTATCATTTTCATTCTTCGAAGTCAACTTCTTTTTTTGTTTTTTTCTTAAAGAAAATTGAGTTTCGAACGTCGCGTCAGCGACTCTATTAATATACCACTTTCGAGATCGGAAGTCAACTTCTGTTTTAGACGAAAGTAGAAAAATTTCCCCTCTTCACTTTAAGGGAACTCTTATGCTACTCCTTTTTAGATTAGAAGTAAACAATTAAATTACTGGAAATAATCCCCTAAATAAAAAAAGGATCGGAATTCCCGATCCAACTATAATTTTAATTTTAGCAACTCACCCTTGTGTTTCATTAATAAAAGCATTATTTATTACTTCTTCTAGCCTTTTTCTATCGAATGGCGATTTTCTTAAATATCTTTTTGTTTCATTAAGATCTTTAATGCCTGCAAGTCTTGAAACGGTTTCTAAATCAACATTCGCATCTACAAGTCTTTGGCAGAAGGTATGGCGTAATTTATTAGGATTAACATTATATTTCTTAAGCATATATTGGACTGACCGCTCTGTCATCCGATCCCCCGTCTGGGTAATAAACAGGGCTTCCTCTGTATGTGACTGAAGATAAACTCCTAGGTGAGTTTTTGCATCAGCCGAGAGAGGAATTGTGCGTTCTTCATCATTTTTTTGTACGGTCAATTCATTGGTTTTTAAATTAATATTGGACCGGTTTAAGTTGCACAATTCTGACACCCGAATCCCAGTATACAAAAGCGCATAAACAATTGCTATATTTCTAATGTCACCATCTTCTGTTACCTGGTTGAGCAGCTCATTGCATTCTGCTGCAGACATGGTTTCAAAATCCTTATTTTTTTCCACTGCCTTTATTTCTATTCCAAAAGTCAGCTCTGGTTTCTCTAGAAATTTAACAAACGTCCGGATAGAACCTACGGTTTTATCGATCGTTGATGGACTTTTTTTCTTTTCCTCTAAATAAACGATATAGTCCTCAATATCGGCTTTCGTCAAATGGCGAATATCGCTATTTTTCCCTTGAAGCCACTCTTGATACTTTTCCAGTTCACGTTTATACGTTGAAATGGTACTAGGAGATTTCCTTTGTTCTTCTAACCAATGACAAAAATTAAGAATCAGCGGAATAGCTTCGGTAGAATTTTTTTTCAATTTCAAATCCTCCTAATAATCATCTGACTCTTCCATTATAACGCATCAAAACAAAGAAGTAAACTTCTGTAAATTTTACACAAAAAAAGAACACCTGTAACAGGTGTTCTTTGGGTTGCCTGGCAGCGTCCTACTCTCACAAGGGGACAGCCCCTAACTACCATCGGCGCTGAGAAGCTTAACTGCCGTGTTC
>NZ_JBXAFB010000044.1:0-1497 GCF_058792595.1 Cytobacillus sp. MT66 | reverse complement strand
GTGAACTATAACCCGAATAATGGACACCCTTAAAAAAGGGACGTTATTCGGGTTTTGTTATGTCTTTAATTAAAGAACCCGTTTATAATAAAAACACTGATTGTGGACGGAGGATTTATATGCAGAAGAAGTTATTTTCAAAGAGCCAAATAAATGAGTTAGAAAAGAACCCTAACGTAATTCGTGTGACTGAACAGGCTATTACCTACCATCCTGACTTTAAAGTGAAAGCTGTGCTGGAGAATATCAAGGGGGAAAGCCCAGCACGGATCTTTATGGATCATGGTTTTGACCTTGATTTAATTGGGAAAGGTTCACCCAGAAAACGGTTATATAGCTGGAGGAAAATTTACAATGAATCCGGAGAAATGGGCCTCACTTTAGATGGTAGAGGGAAAACAAAAGCCGAGCGATCTTCTT
This sequence comes from Cytobacillus sp. MT66, assembly GCF_058792595.1. NCBI lineage: Bacteria > Bacillati > Bacillota > Bacilli > Caryophanales > Bacillaceae > Cytobacillus > Cytobacillus sp. MT66. Next base: position 1,077 of record NZ_JBXAFB010000044.1, on the reverse strand, counting down.
CAAAAGAACTGTCACTCGAAGAAAAATTAAAAAGGGCTGAGGCTAAAATTAAGTTTTTAGAAGTTGAAAATGACTTCTTAAAAAAGCTAGAGGAACTAGAGAGGCAGGCGTTGGCGAAGAAAAAACGGTTCTAACACCATCAGAGAAATTTCAACTAATTAATCTCGCGATTCGTCAAGGGCATTTAAAGAATATGGTAAGTTATCTTTGTGGTTTAGCAGATGTAAGCAAAAGTGGTTACTATGCATGGCTAAAGGCAGCTGGTAATCGTAAAAAACGTGAAAAACAGGATGAAAAAGATATCATCTTAATCAAGGAGATTTTTTATAAAAAGAATCAAAAAGTTGGGGCACTGCAAATCAAGATGTATTTACAAAATGACAAAAAAGTTATCATGAATCATAAGAAAATTAGAAGATTAATGAGGAAATATGATCTCTACGCAAAAGTAAGAAGAACGAATCCTTATAAGAAAATGGCTAAGGCTAGTCAGGAACATCGCATCGTCCCTAACCTTATAGAACGCAAGTTTGACCAAGCTGAGCCTGGAAAAGTATTGTTGACTGATATCACTTATCTCTACTATGACAACGGCCAGAAAGCCTATTTATCTTGTGTGAAAGATGGATGTACAAAAGAAATCCTTGCCCACTATTTATCTGCTTCTTTAGAAATGGATATTGTTTATAAAACACTAGAGAGATTGAAGAAGAATGTATTGAATAAATTTCATTCAAAGGCAATTCTTCACTCCGATCAAGGTGTCCATTACACCAATCCTCTATTTCAAAAGAAGGTAAAGAAATTAGGAATCACTCAATCTATGTCACGAAGGGGAAACTGTTGGGATAATGCCCCCATGGAATCGTTCTTTGGGCATTTTAAAGACGAAGTGGAGTATAAAGATTGTAAGAGTTTAAAAGAATTAAAGCTTGTAGTGAATGCTTATATCAATGAGTATAATCACCAACGATACCAATGGGGCTTAAGCAAGATGACTCCAGTCCAATACCGAAGTCATCTGTTGGCATCATAAGTCCCTTTATTTAACTGTCCATTTTATGGGGTATAGTTCAC
>NZ_JBXAFB010000043.1:0-1500 GCF_058792595.1 Cytobacillus sp. MT66 | reverse complement strand
GCAAAACTGGATTTTTCCTTTGGTTTATCTATCCGATTTTCTTGTATGGAATCACCCTTATAAGATCAAAAATCAATACTCGTTCCAGACGGAGTTGAAAGAATGAAAAAAGTTGTTATTCTGCTGTGTTCTCTTCTTTGTACTGCATGCATGGCCCCTGAAAAAATAATAGAAATGCAAGGGATTTCAACGATTATTGGCTATGACTTGCTTGATGACAATACATACAAAGGCACTATCAGTTTGTTACAATTTGACCGAAAAGAAGAAAAGACCAGTGTAACCCTTTCAGCTGAAGGAACGACTAGTAAACAAATCAGACAAAAACTAGAGGAACAGACAAGCCATGACATTACGTCTGGTCAATTAAGGACCATACTGTTTAATAAAAATATGGCAGAAACAGTAGGAATTGCTGCTTTTCTGGATACAATGCAACGAGATAGCAGTATCGGTTCTTTAATCTTTTTAGCCATTACTGATAATGCTGAGGAGACGATTAACAATACAAACTATGAAGAATATCCCGAAATGGGATCCTATATCTATCAACTATTGGATAAACACGAAAAGAAAGAAATGTTAGTCAACTCCAACTTACATGATTTTATAACTGCACTTTATGAAATTGGTATCGATCCTACACTACCCGTGATTAAAAGTGCAAATGGGGTAGCACCTTCTATAGGTGGTGTTGCATTATTCAAAGATGATAAAATTTTGGGGTCTATTTCGTTGATAAACACCTTTTACCTAAAATTATTCACAAATAATAATGCCATTTTAGGTGATATAACTGTAGAGATTCCTGCTGATGAGCTAGAGAAAAGGAGTATAGCAAAACTCAACCTTCCTAAAAGTGATATTTATAAGATTACACTTCATCCAATAAAGTACAAAGGAAACATTGAAATAAAGAATGAAGAATTTGTTCATTTAAATGCAACGATATCCGTTTCAACATTAGAAATTCAACCATATACTTCTGTGAAAAATAAAGATTCACTAAACAAAATGGAACAATTAATTGGTGAAGCCCTAAACAAAGAATTTGGATATATACTTGAGGAATTAAAAAATTTAAATACGGATCCCATTGGCATCGGAAGAAAAATAAGAAGTGTAAGAAAATATTCCCATTTAACTGAGGAAGATTTAAGACAAAATTACTCAACACTAAAGATAAAACCAAATATAAAGGTGGAAATTAAGCGAACTGGATCAGTTGATTAACATGTTTTAGGAACAAAATCGCTAACGCGACTTAACCACGACCCAAGTGTTGATTATTCACTGGGTCTTTTTTCTCACTTTCGCATGGTACCATTGGCAAAGGACAGACTACCTCCACTTCTTCATTTTCTTCCAAGTCAAAATGAAATTCTTCTACAACATAATTTGGAACTTCATCTTCTTTTCCGCAATCAATACATGTAAAAATAAAAAAATTCTATTTCTTCATTTAAGCTCTTCATCTAACCACTTAATAAATTCATACTG
>NZ_JBXAFB010000042.1:0-1500 GCF_058792595.1 Cytobacillus sp. MT66 | reverse complement strand
GGTTAAGTTAGAAAGGGCGCACGGTGGATGCCTTGGCACTAGGAGCCGATGAAGGACGGGACTAACACCGATATGCTTCGGGGAGCTGTAAGTAAGCTTTGATCCGGAGATTTCCGAATGGGGAAACCCCCTATCCGTAATGGGATAGGATCTTTACCTGAATACATAGGGTAATGAAGGCAGACCCGGGGAACTGAAACATCTAAGTACCCGGAGGAAGAGAAAGCAAACGCGATTCCCTGAGTAGCGGCGAGCGAAACGGGAACAGCCCAAACCGCAAGGCTTGCCTTGCGGGGTTGTAGGACACTCAACATGGAGTTACAAAGGAACGGGGTAAACGAAGAGGTCTGGAAAGGCCTGCCAGAGAAGGTAAAAGCCCTGTAATTGAAACTTCGTTCCCTCCTGAGTGGATCCTGAGTACGGCGGGACACGAGAAATCCCGTCGGAAGCAGGGAGGACCATCTCCCAAGGCTAAATACTCCCTAGTGACCGATAGTGAACCAGTACCGTGAGGGAAAGGTGAAAAGCACCCCGGAAGGGGAGTGAAAGAGATCCTGAAACCGTGTGCCTACAAGTAGTCAAAGCCCTTTAACGGGTGATGGCGTGCCTTTTGTAGAATGAACCGGCGAGTTACGATTACATGCAAGGTTAAGTTGAATAGACGGAGCCGCAGCGAAAGCGAGTCTGAATAGGGCGAATGAGTATGTGGTCGTAGACCCGAAACCAGGTGACCTACCCATGTCCAGGTTGAAGTCCAGGTAACACTGGATGGAGGACCGAACCCACGCACGTTGAAAAGTGCGGGGATGAGGTGTGGGTAGCGGAGAAATTCCAATCGAACTTGGAGATAGCTGGTTCTCTCCGAAATAGCTTTAGGGCTAGCCTCATGTAGTAAGAGTCTTGGAGGTAGAGCACTGTTTGGACTAGGGGCCCTCATCGGGTTACCGAATTCAGACAAACTCCGAATGCCAAAGACTTATCCATGGGAGTCAGACTGCGAGTGATAAGATCCGTAGTCAAAAGGGAAACAGCCCAGACCACCAGCTAAGGTCCCAAAGTATACGTTAAGTGGAAAAGGATGTGGAGTTGCTTAGACAACCAGGATGTTGGCTTAGAAGCAGCCACCATTTAAAGAGTGCGTAATAGCTCACTGGTCGAGTGACTCTGCGCCGAAAATGTACCGGGGCTAAACGTATCACCGAAGCTGTGGGTGGACATCTTACGATGTCCGCGGTAGGAGAGCGTTCTAAGGGCGTTGAAGCTAGACCGTAAGGACTGGTGGAGCGCTTAGAAGTGAGAATGCCGGTATGAGTAGCGAAAGATGGGTGAGAATCCCATCCACCGAATGCCTAAGGTTTCCTGAGGAAGGCTCGTCCGCTCAGGGTTAGTCGGGACCTAAGCCGAGGCTGAAAAGCGTAGGCGATGGACAACAGGTTGATATTCCTGTACCACCTCTTTTCCGTTTGAGCAATGGGGGGACGCAGGAGGATAGGGTAAGCG
>NZ_JBXAFB010000041.1:0-1796 GCF_058792595.1 Cytobacillus sp. MT66 | reverse complement strand
GTTGAACCGCCAATTTTTGCTGTAGATGAATTTGGGGCAATAGCCATCATCCATCCATTTCGAACACCATATTGGGATATGTCTTGCATCAGTTGATTCCATCTTTCCGTCTTATAGCCTTTGCGTTCGAAATACTCACCCGTTTGCCATTCTGAACCTTCAAACTTACTGTAGGTTCCCTTTTCTTTTGCCAATTCCATAGAAGAACGAATCGTGTAGTAAGCTATATCTTCATAAAGCCGATCAGCATATAAAACAGCTTCATCAGATTCCCAGAATACTCCCTCCAGTGCGAGAAGGTGATGCCAGCCAAAAGTACCTAAGCCCACTGCTCGGTATTTCTTATTCGTCACTTCAGCTTGTCCTACCGATATTGAATTAAGGTCGATGACATTATCTAACATTCTCATTTGAATCGGAATCAATTTGTCAAGAACGTCATCCTTTACCGTTTTCGGCAGGTTGATGGATGATAAATTACAGACAACAAAATCGCCAGGTTTTCGGACAATGACAATATTCCCATCTTCATCCTGATATTCTTTAACAATGGCCGTTGCTGACATATTCTGAGTAATCTCCGTACATAAATTGCTGCAATAAATCGACGTATGTCCTTTTCCCCGAATATGTTTGTTAGGATTTTGACGATTGACCTCATCCCTATAAAACATGAAGGGGGTTCCAGTTTCTAATTGAGAGATCATGATTCTTGCCATAATATCCATCGCTCGATACGTCTTTCGAGGAAGAAACGGATGCTTAACGGCCTCTTCGTATTTTTCCGTAAAAAGTCTTTCATCAACCTCATCATAAAAATCCTCTAAGCCAAGGGGGCTGCCATTTTCATCTTTCCATCCCATCATTTGTTTGACCTGATGAGGGCAGAAGGTGTGCCATTGGCCAATGCTTCTTCCATGTTCATCTGTTTCTTGCAGCTTTTTCATAAATAAATCTGGGATAGAAACACCTGTAAAAATATCATGCGCTTTTCTTCTTTCATCCCCGTTATTTGTTTTTAAATCTAGAAAGCCATTCATAATATCCTTATGAAACACATCTAAATAAACAGCAACAGCACCTTGCCTTTGACCAAGCTGGTCTACACTTACAGCAGTATCATTAATTAATCGGATCCATGGGACGACACCTGAGGAATTTCCTTTAAACTTCTTAATATCTGATCCCAAAGCACGTACTTTGCCGAGATAAATGCCCAGTCCTCCACCATCCTTGCTCAACCTTGCGATATCCCAATTATTCAAATAGATTCCATCTAGAGAGTCTTCTACCGTATCAATAAAGCAAGAAGAAAGCTGGCCAAAGCTTTTTCCAGCATTTGATAAGGTAGGTGTCGCAACGGTCATATATAAATGACTTAATGCCCAATAGGCATCCTTTACATATGTTAAGCGTTTATCCCTTTGTTCTTTTCTCATCAACGTCATCGCTATGATCATAAATCGCTCTTGAGGAAGCTCGTAAACCTTTCCGTCGTAGTCCTTTGCCAGGTAACGGTCGGCTAATAAAAATAATCCTATGTAATTGAACAAATGATCTCTATCTTGATTGATTTCTGTGCCTAATAGTTCAATTTCTTCCTTTGAATAATCCTGTAATAAATCTTCATCGTAAATCCCAATTCTGGTTAATTCGGTGATAAGCGAATAAAAATTCCCATACTTTTCTTCACTATGGTAACCCCTAGTTGTTGATGCTTTATAATATAGTTCATTTAAATATAAATTTGCTGCTAGGAAGGTCCAGTTCGGTTCCTCCATTGAAATTTGATTTAG
>NZ_JBXAFB010000040.1:0-1810 GCF_058792595.1 Cytobacillus sp. MT66 | reverse complement strand
AAGAGGCTGGGACAAAACCCTCCTCTGAAATGAAAAAGCCTGTGAAATTTTACAACGAGTAAAATTTCACAGGCTTTGATTATTTTTAAATAAAAATAAGGACATTCTCTGTTAAAATTAAGTTACCACACTAAACCCAACAGAAAGAAGTGTCCTTATGTTTAAAGATTATAACATGAATCAATTAATTTTGCCTTTAGATTTAGAAGTAAAATTACAAGAGAATGATATTGCCTTCCATGTACATCATTTAGTTGAAAGTATTCCACTTGAAGCACTCGAACCATTTCTTCGAAATGAGGGGTGCCCTGCTTATCATCCACGCATGATGTTAAAAATTATCTTATGTGCTTATACGCAATCTGTCTTTTCTGGTCGTAAAATCGAAGCACTTTTAAAAGATAGTATTCGTATGATGTGGTTAGCTCAAGGTTATGAACCAAGCTATCGCACCATTAATCGTTTCCGTGTTCAATCCGAAGTAAAAGAACTAATCCGACAATGCTTCGTACAATTCCGTTGCCAACTTGTACAAGAGAAATTAATCGATCAAGAAGCCATTTTCATTGATGGTACAAAAATAGAGGCGAATGCGAACAAATTTACATTCGTGTGGAAAAAGGCGATTGAGAAATATCACAATAGTTTAATTGAAAAATCAAATCAACTGTACAACGAGTTACTTGAAAAAGAAATTTTGCCTGAAATTGAACGAGAAAGTGATGAGCAATTAACACTTGAAGAACTTGACCAAATGGTTCAAAAAGTAGATGAAGTCATTAATGAATATGATCAAAAAATTGAAGCATCATCGAGCTCAGAAGAAAGAAAAGCATTAAGAAGTGAACGAAAATACCCGAAGCAAGTGCGTAAGCAGTTGACTGATTATATTGTACGGAAACTTAAATATCAACGAGACTTTGAAATCTTTGGAACACGTAATAGTTATTCGAAGACAGACCATGATGCAACATTCATGCGCATGAAAGATGATTATATGAAAAACGGTCAATTGAAAGCTGGTTATAATGTACAAATCGCCACAGAAGGTCAATACGCGCTTGCTTATAGTTTATTTTCAAATCCGACAGATACACGTACTTTAATTCCGTTTCTAGATAAAATTGAGCAAAGTTATTTCAAATTACCGAAACATATTGTGGCAGATGCAGGTTATGGAAGTGAACAAAATTATGATGATATTCTTTCTAAGCGTAAACGGGAAGCTTTAATTACGTTTAATATGTATTTGAAAGAACAAAAGAAAAAATATAAACAAAACGAGTTTAACCCAGCCAACTGGTACTATGATGAAGAAAACGATACATACACTTGCCCAAATCACAAACTCCTTCCATTTAAATATCAATCTGAACGTACGGATAAAACAGGCTTCAAACGGAAATTTAAAGTCTATGAATGTGAAGACTGTTCGGGCTGCCCATTCCGTTCATCATGTACAAAAGCTAAAGAAGGCAATAATCGGAAATTAATGGTGAATGAGAAGTGGGAACATCAAAAAGAATATGTGAGAGCGAAGCTTTCAGAAGAAAAAACAGGTGCCATCTATCGTCAACGTAAGATTGACGTAGAACCAGTTTTTGGATTCTTGAAGGCTAATTTGCGTTTTATTCGATTTTCTGTTCGTGGAAAATCGAAGGTTGAGAACGAAATGGGCCTTGCATTAATGGCCGTGAATTTACGAAAATTCACGGCCAACAGATAACAAAAAAATAGACAAAGGAGAATTTGAGTGAACTCAAATTCTCCTTTGTCACTATTTGAAGCTAATTATGTCCCAGCCTCTTTT
>NZ_JBXAFB010000039.1:0-2957 GCF_058792595.1 Cytobacillus sp. MT66 | reverse complement strand
GCATGTATTAGGCACGCCGCCAGCGTTCGTCCTGAGCCAGGATCAAACTCTCCAATAAAGAGTTGATATAGCTCATTTTTTTAGTCCCAACGGGACAAATAATTTACGTTGGCGTTTCTGTTATGTTTAGTTTTCAAAGAACTAATTTCTTTATTGTCGCTCATTTGCGACTTTATTAATATATCATCTGTCTGATTCAATGTCAACCATTTTTTTAGCTGAATTATTGAATGACATCAGCGACGTTTATTAATATATCAACTTTACATACTGAAGTCAACATCTATTTTCGTTTTTTTAAAACGTTATCCCTTTTGTTCTTTACGAGGTTTTGCTGGAGCATACATTAGGCACTCCTTTGGTTCTGCCACCCTTTTAAATAAAGAAAATAAAATCTTATATCTTTCTTCCATTGCCTTTTTAACAATATGATCAATTCTGTCATCCTGCAAATCAAATAATATTTCATCCATTTCTCTTTTAATTAAATATTGCATTTCCTTTACTTCCTTTTCATTTATCAACATTCCAATCATATAAAGACCCCTTTTATTTATTTTGGTTTTTGTAGTATTTTCCATTTGAATATTTTTATGAGTTTATTTTTGATTCTTTTATCCGAAGTACAAGCATAGGATGGTGACAAGGGATTGCTTGATGGACGAGGTGAAAGTAATGAAATTCTTTTTTGTAATGAATGGAAAGTCGATTAAACAGTTTATTATGATTATTGTTGCAGCTTTCTTTACTGCATGGTTTTTGTACATCGGCAATATTGTGCAAATGCCGGTATTTTCTGCAAAAGACGGACCAAAGGCCATATACAAAGGAGAAAAGGATGTCGCCTTAACTTTTAATATTGGCTGGGGCGATGAGAAGGCCGAACCTATTCTCGATACGCTGAAAAAGGAAAATGTAAAATCAGCAACATTTTTTCTCTCTGGCTCTTGGGCTGAACGTCACCCAGATCTTGTGGGAAGGATTGTTAAAGAAGGATACGAAATAGGCATTCTTGGGTATAATTACGAAGACTATACTGAGCTCGAGGAAGCAAAAATCAGACAAGATCTAGCTAAAGCTCAGGAGGCATTCAGAAAGTTAAACGTAAAGGAAATCAAGCTTGTCAGAGCTCCAACTGGCCATTTCGATCAAAAAACTTTAAAAGTAGCAGAAAGGCTGGGTTATACAGTTGTACACTGGAGCATTGATTCAAAGGATTGGATGAACCCTGGGACCGAGAAAATCATCAAAAATGTATCTAAGGCAAAAAAGGGAGATATCATCTTGATGCATGCTTCTGATTCAGCAAAACAAACAGCCAAAGCCTTGCCTCCGATTCTGAAAGAATTAAGGGAAAAAGGCTTAAAGCTTGTGAACGTATCTGACATGATAGCAAATGCAAAAACAAAAACTGAAGAGATAAAATAAAGCCGTCCATTATTTGGACGGCTTTTCTGCAAGCGTTTCTCTTCGTATTCTTGATTGTTCATTAAGCTTCTGCAAAATTAACAGCTGATACGCATTACACAAGAGCAGCGGAAAAATCATTAAATAAAGCCAGCTCTCATCATTAACCCTTAGGGTTGGTACCCATTCAATGGTTGTTACAACGATCATAAAAAAAACGGCAGGAATAAAAGCACCTTTATTTGTCAATTTCACTTTATATGCTGCTACGGCTAATGCAACCGCCAAAATAAATAAAGCTATACCAACATATGGTAAAATACTTTCTCCTTCTTTAGCAAATGTGCTAAAGCGCAGGTAAACTAAATCAAACAAGACAAACAATATGAGAATGACCTGTACAGGACTCCATAGGGATTTAAATAATCCGAGGCCAAATCGGTGAACAGTCAGATAGGCGAAGAAACCCGCTTGACTGATCAGACTAAAGATAAATCCTACACCAATTAGCCAAATAAGAACAGATAGAATTTCCAAAAAGTCAAAATCAGTAAATAGCGGTTTGAACTCACTCCATCTTACAATAAATCCGACAATTCCAGTGGTAACGCCACCAACTAAAAGTGTCGATAAAAATAACTTTACCCAGTTCCGGCTAGTCAATTTATTTTTCCCCCATAATAAGTTAAGATTCACTCCTATGATTGTACCAACACGTAATTGAAAAATCTAGGATTTGCATTTCATTGCGAATAATATTTGCTGATTTTCTTCATTCTAAAATTAAGGAAAACCCTGAAAGGAGCTTTTATATGAAAAAGTATTTCAGCCTGCTCCTGCCATTATTAATGGTAATGATTATTTCAGCCTGCGGCCAAAGTGAATCGGGCGGGAATCATCTTGATTATGAACAAACAAAAAAGATGGTTGTTGACATACTTAAAACCGATGATGGGAAAAAGGCGATTAAGGAATTAATGGCAGATGATAAGATGAAACAGCAGCTCGTTATGGATCAGGCTATTGTTTCAGAAACCATTGAAAAGACGCTAACCTCTGAAAAGGGAAGCGAGTTTTGGAAAAAAAGCTTCGAGGATCCTAAATTTGCTGAAAGCATTGCAAAAAGCATGAAGAAAGAAAATGAACAGCTTATAAAGGACTTAATGAAGGATCCAGAATACCGCAAAATGATGGTCGAAATTCTCCAGGATCCTGAACTTGAAAAAGAAACATCAAAAATATTGAAAAGCAATGAATACCGCGAACACCTGCAAAAGGTGATCCAGGAAACATTAGATAGCCCTCTGTATAAAGCAAAGATTCAAGATATCCTTCTTAAAGCTGCTGAAGAGACAAAAAGTGGAGATAAAGGCGGAGCAAAAAGTGATACTGGCGGCGGTGGAGATCAAGGAGGAAGCGGAGGAGGAAGCGGAGGCGGAGGTGGCGGCGGTTAATAAAAGGCCGTAAACTATAAAAAGAGGCTGGGACAAAACCCTCCTCTGAAATGAAAAAGCCTGTGAAATTTTACAACGAGTAAAATTTCACAGGCT
>NZ_JBXAFB010000038.1:0-3856 GCF_058792595.1 Cytobacillus sp. MT66 | reverse complement strand
TAGACAAAGGAGAATTTGAGTGAACTCAAATTCTCCTTTGTCACTATTTGAAGCTAATTATGTCCCAGCCTCTTTTTATTTAAATAAGTACATATACGTTTTGTAAAAAGGAAAATAGATAAGGTATAATGGTTTAAGAGAATCTTTAGGAAGGGGGCGTTTCAATGGGGTATCAAGCTTTATATCGCGTTTGGAGGCCACAGACATTTATTGATGTTGTCGGGCAAGAACATGTAACAAAAACATTGCAAAACGCCCTGCTTCAAGAAAAAATATCGCATGCCTACTTGTTTTCAGGCCCTCGGGGTACAGGAAAGACCAGTGCGGCTAAAATTTTAGCAAAGGCCGTCAACTGTGAAAGAGCCCCAATCAGTGAGCCTTGTAATGAATGCCCATCCTGCAGAGGAATTACAGACGGCTCTATACAAGACGTAATTGAAATTGACGCTGCCTCTAACAATGGTGTGGAAGAAATAAGAGACATTCGCGATAAAGTAAAATATGCGCCAAACTCTACAAGGTATAAGGTCTATATCATTGATGAAGTGCATATGTTATCTATTGGCGCTTTTAACGCTTTATTAAAGACGCTTGAAGAACCGCCAAAACATGTAATCTTTATTCTTGCAACAACAGAGCCGCATAAAATTCCGCTGACCATTATTTCAAGGTGCCAGCGCTTTGATTTTAAAAGAATTACTTCCCAGGCTATTGTCGGAAGAATGAAGCTTATTGCTGACGAGACAGGAACTGACTGTGAAGACCAAGCGCTGCAAATTATCGCAAGAGCTGCTGAAGGCGGAATGCGCGATGCCCTTAGTCTGCTTGATCAGGCAATTTCATTCAGCCAGGATCGAGTAACAGCAGAAGATGCTCTTACTGTAACAGGAGCGGTCTCCCAGGGGTTTTTGAACAAGCTTGCTAATGCGGTATATGAGAAGGATGCCGCATCGGGTCTAGAGTATTTAGAAGAACTTCTTTTTCAGGGGAAAGATCCAAAGCGTTTTGTGGAGGATTTTATTCTGTATTACCGGGACATGCTTTTATTTCAAGCAGCTCCGAATTTAGAGGAATCCCTCGAGAGGGTAATGCTTGATGCGGATTTTCAAGACCTGGCAAAAAAAATTAGCCCTAATGAATTGTATGAGCTAATTGATGTGTTGAACAAAGCCCAGCAGGAAATGCGCTGGACAAACCATCCAAAGATTTTTCTTGAAGTTGCTATTGTTAAGCTTTGCCAGCTGGACAGAAAAGTTTCACATGAAACATCTGCAGATATTCAGCCTTTGCTTCAAAGGATTGAAAGCCTGGAGAAAGAAATCAGCAGCCTGCGGCGCAATGGAGTTGCCCATAGTGAAGAACAGCCTGCTGCACAAAAGAAAGCACAAAGGGTATCCCGCAAATCCTTCCAGGCACCTGTAGGGAAAATAAATGAAATTTTAAAGCATGCAACAAAAAGTGATTTGAGTGTTATAAAGGCCCGCTGGGGAGATATCCGTGAAAGCCTTCTGCCTTCTCACGCTGCTCTTTTAAATGAAGCTGAGCCAGTGGCGGCTTCAAATCAGGCCTATATTGTCCGATTTAAGCATGAGATTCACTGTCAAATGGCCATGGATAACCCTAAGTTTTTGGAAGCTCTATCAGATATAGTGAATGGACTTTTTGGGGAAAGAAAACAAATAGTAGGAATTCCTGATGACCAATGGGGAAAGGTCAGGGAGGAATTTATTCAGAATCAGCGTACTGATGAGCCTGATAGCGGCCTTGAGACGAAGGAAGAAGAACCTTTAGTTGCAAAAGCAAAAGAATTATTCGGAGAACAATTAATAGAAATAATAGATTAACCTATATTATGGAGGTCATGAACAATGCGTGGAATGGGCAATATGCAAAATATGATGAAGCAAATGCAAAAGATGCAAAAAAAGATGGTTGAAGCACAGGAGAAACTTGGCGAAGAAAGAATTGAAGGAACTGCTGGCGGTGGTATGGTAACTGTTATTGTATCCGGGCATAAAGAGGTTCTTGAAGTAAATATTAAGGAAGAGGTCGTCGATCCAGAGGATATTGAAATGCTGCAGGATTTAGTTCTAGCAGCAACTAACGATGCTTTGAAAAAAGCTGACGAATTATCAAGCAGCACAATGGGACAATTTACTAAGGGAATGAACCTTCCTGGAATGTTCTAAGCTAAGAGTTGAATCCGCTAGTGTAAGGCGGATTCAATTCTTTTTGAAAGATGGGAATGTATAAATTTCCTGATTTATGGAGGGACGCTTAAGTCCGCGCCGGGTGAACCGGACTCCTTGCACTTCTCTTTGTGCTCTGTTTTTAATAGGGGGAATAAACACATATGCATTATCCTGAACCGATATCGAAGCTTATTGACAGCTTTATGAAATTGCCAGGTATCGGCCCGAAAACGGCCGCTCGTCTGGCATTTTTTATATTAAATATGAAAGAAGATACCGTGCTTGATTTTGCCAAGGCACTGGTGAACGCAAAAAGAAATTTAAGATATTGCTCTGTCTGCGGCCACATTACAGACCAAGATCCATGCTATATTTGTGAGGATCAAAAAAGAAACCGCTCTATTATTTGTGTAGTGCAGGATCCAAAAGATGTTATAGCTATGGAAAAGATGAAGGAATTTCATGGGCTGTACCATGTGCTTCAGGGAGCCATTTCTCCAATGGATGGAATTGGGCCAGAGGATATAAATATTCCAAGCCTTTTAAAGAGGCTCCAGGAAGATGATCAAATACAGGAAGTCATCCTGGCTACAAATCCAAATATCGAAGGGGAGGCTACAGCTATGTATATTTCTCGGCTGTTGAAGCCTTCTGGCATAAGAACAACAAGAATTGCCCATGGATTACCTGTCGGAGGAGACCTAGAATATGCAGATGAGGTCACACTGTCTAAAGCGCTAGAGGGCAGGAGAGAACTTTAGCCTAAATGATTAATGGGGGAGAATGCGGATGCTGTTTCGAAAGAAAGGCTGGCTGCGTAAAGAATTTGATGATCAGCTAATGGAAACGGTAAAAAAACTAAAATGCTCCTGGTCCAGTCAAAAACTATTGCTGGAAAAAAGTTTCGATCCTTCTGCGGAAGTTATCATTCAGGGGAAAATGGAAGAAGCTAAATATTTTTTTCTTTACAAGGAAGTCAAACATAGAAATATTGTCTATAAAAATAAATAAATTCTCGACACATGTCCTCCTATTTGGGTCTTTTTTAAATTGTGCCATCATAAATTGATAGTACAAGCATTCCTAAAGGGGGGACTTTTTATTGGATCCTATTATGGTGATCTCTATTTTAGGGGGATTGATTGTCATTCTTTTATTTATTGGCGCCCCTGTTAAACCTGTAAGGTATATTGGACAGGGTGTGATCAAAATACTGATTGGGGCATTATTTTTATTCTTTTTAAATGCATTTGGAAATCAGTTTGGCATTCATGTCCCAATAAATCTAGTAACAGCCTCAGTATCCGGCTTTTTGGGAATACCAGGCCTATGTTCTTTAGTCGCTATTCAAGCATGGATTATTTAAATCTGAACAGCTGCAAAGACTGCAGCTGTTTTTATTATTAAGTATTGACATTATTAAAACCTGGTGATAACATAGTAAAAGTCCTCAAGACAGCACAAAGTTATAAAGTAAAAAGTTGTTGACAGGACATATGAGAAGTGATATATTATAAAAGTCGCTTAAAGCGATAAAAGAAAATGTTCTTTGAAAACTAAACGAAACAGAAACGCCAACGTAAATTATTTGTCCCGCATGGGACTAAACAATGAGCTATATCAACTCTTTATTGGAGAGTTTGATCCTGGCTCAGGACGAACGC
>NZ_JBXAFB010000037.1:0-4053 GCF_058792595.1 Cytobacillus sp. MT66 | reverse complement strand
CCAACCTTTTCGCCATACTCTTTATTGTTGTTTGTATTGAGGTTCTTCTTGTTCGATTTGTTGAACACGTGGTTCAATGCTGTCTACAACGGATTGGGTTTGCTTAGCTGCATCTTGGTAAAGTTGCTTAGCTTGTTGATTATCTGTACCAAGAGCAAATGTTTCAAAACTTGCTTGAGCACTTTTCAATCCTGCTAGAGCTGTTTTAACGTCATTTATTACTGTCATGATAATTTCCTCCTTGAATTTTTTTTTACTCTTTTATTTTGCTTTATGGAGAATTTTTTATTCAATGATTTTTGGGAAATTTAAATCTAAATTATTTTTGACGTATAGCTCCATTTTTCGATAATAACCCCTTTTCCATATCCCCATCATTTCTTCTATTTCTCGTTGACAGCAATAGCTCTTATAACTTTTCATTTTTTCTTTTCTCAACTTCAATTTCTTTTACACCCCTACCTTTATAAAATAAGATGATTGTATTTCCTGAAAGGACTAATATTTTTCCCATTTTTCGGATATTATCCCAAAGTTTCAAGAGTTTTTCCCTCTTAATCATCCTATTTATGGGTATTTAACATTGAAAATGTAATAACAAAGATAAACGCATGCATTTGTCGCCGTATTAAGGTTTGTCTAATACATAAAAAGGAACTGTTTTGTTATTAAACATCAAATTTTTCATACATTTTAGAAGGTGAAAAAATGACAACAAAACAAAAAAGGAAAATCCTTTCAACGTTTAACGTTAAAACCAAAAAAGGACATTGAAGAAATAAAACTTGGGATTAAACTGGGAGACAAAAGGAAACCAAAAATCCGAGATTGGGCGAAAGAGATGTATAGCTATATTTGATGGGGATTAATACAGAATTACAGGTAGGTGACATTGTCAAATTAAAAGTTGGAGATGTGAAAGGGAAAAATTACTTTTATATTCTGGAAGGCAAGACAACAAAAAACAGAAAGTAAATATTAGTATGCTATCTAATAGAATTGATAAAAAAATTGGATACATAATTGTTTCAAACTAAAAAGAATCAATATCTCTACATAAGAATACAGGGAAAAAAGTGTTTATAATACTCATTAGAAGGTATGATAAAGAAGGAATTGGCAAACTTTGCACCAAAGATTCACTGTAAGCCAGTTTCTTTTTTGGATAGGTTTTTAAAATCGTGTTTTAATCAAATATTAAATTATGGCTCTTATCACACCTATATAGGTTGAATTAAAGACTTACATTCTTACACAAAGTCTGTTTATGACTACATCGGCTTTAGAACCAATGTCCACTACGAACTTACGGACATTGATCCGGATGTCCTGGACTCTCGAATAGAAGACATTATTAATGATGGTTTCCTTCATCCATTTCCAAAAACCCTCCATCAGATTAAGTTCCGGACTGTAAGGAGGTAGGAAGATCAATTCAAGCCGTGAACTGTTTTCTTCCAGGAAAGGCTGGATTAGTCTGGCATGGTGGATCCTTGCATTATCCAATACCATGGCAATCTTCCCGTCCGGATACTTATCCAGGACAATCTTAAGGAATTCAAGGAAAACTTCGGCATCGTACCGTTCAGCCTCGGCTACGAAAACTTCACCGGTTTCATAGTTGAGTATCCCCAGGAGTTTGGCTCCCCTGTGCTGGCCATAGGTGGGGATTAGCCTTTGTTTTCCTTTCAGGAACCAGGAACGCTGGATGGCCTGGTAGTCCCTGATCATAGACTCATCCTCAAACAGGAGATGGTCGATTTCCTCGTTCAAAAGCTTTTTTTTAAAGCAGGAAAGGTTTCATTCCTGAATTCCTCCTGCTTTTGCCTGTCTGCTTTTTTTAGGGTGTAAGTCGGCCTGGTATAGCTGAGTCCCAAGTCTTCAAGGAGCCTTGAAACTCCACGGAGTGTATAGATTTGTCTCCATTCCCGCTGGATGAAATCACGCATGATGGAAAGCGTCCAGTTGTAATGATTTTCATAACCAACGTCGTGTGGGGTTTTATAAGCAATAACCTGTACGAGTTCATGTTCCTGCTCTTCAGTGTGTTTCCTTGGTGCACCGGGAGACTGGCCCATCTCCAGTCCGACCAGACCGTCTTTCCGGTAAGCCTAGATGTAAGAAGATATTGTCTTATTTGAACGAAGTACAATATTTGAAATCTCCTTCTGCTTATAGCCTTGAAGATGGAGATAGATTACCTGGTACAATATTGAAAGCACTTATGTGAAATTTCATCAAGTACGTTACATCGATCAATTGGTAAATATATTCGGACCGAAAAAAGAAAAAGTGATTACTGGAAATACTCCTTTGAAATTGAATATGTAGGAAATGAATAAAACCATTAGCCATCAAGGCAACCAAAACATGTTTGTAAGGGACTATTATTAACATAATCATGCTCATAGGCACTGAAAAAAGGATCTTCCAGTAAGAAGATCCTCAGGCTGTCGAGAAAGTCTCATCAGCCTTTACTTTTGTATAATATTTTAACAATTTAACGCGTTAATTTAGTATAATTTAAGTAATCAAACTAATAATTGGTGGTGGATTAAATATGTTAAAAACAAAAGAATCCTCTCAAAATGAGTATGAATTTATTTCCCTAGATGAATTAGTACCCGAAGATCACCTCCTACGTCTAATTGATAAGTACATTGACTTTTCATTTATTATTGAAAAGACTCGTCCATCCTACAGACCCTCTCGTTTTATTTAAAATGATGTTTATCGGATATTTTTAAGGCATTCGTTCTGAAAGAAAATTAGAACAGGAAATAAAAATGAATATGGCTTATCGCTGGTTCTTAGGTTTGAAGTTTCGTGATTCAGTTCCCCATCACTCTACCATTAGTTGGAACCGCAAACACCGTTTTAAAGACTCCAATATTTTTCAAGATATATTTGTGAAATTGTCCTTCAAGCTATGAATCACAAAATGGTCGGTGGTCGTGTTTTATTTACTGACTCTACTCATTTAAAAGCCAATGCAAATAAACACAAATTTACAAGAGAAGAAGTAGAAGTTGAAACACGTGAGTATATTGAAGAATTGAATAAAGCTATTGAGGAAGACAGGGTAGCTCATGGAAAAAAAGCCTTTAAAGGAAAAGAAAGAAGTGAATGAAACAAAAGTAATTAGAAAAAGCACCACAGACCCTGACTGTGGATTTATGTCCAGAGATAACAAACAAAGATGTTCTGTTATTTAGATCATCGTACTACTGATATGAAATATAATATTATTACGGATGCGTATGTAACTCCTGGGAATGTACATGATTCTGTTCCCTATCTTTCTAGACTTGATCGGCAAATAGAGAGATTTAACCTGAAAGTCGAGGCGGCTGCACTTGATTCGGGGTACCTTACAAATCCTATTTGTAAAGGCTTATCTGACCGAAATATTTTTGGGGTAATGGCACACAGAAGATATCATCCAACCAAAGGTCTCTTTCCAAAATGGAAATTTACATATGATATAGAAAATGACCAATACATTTGCCCTAATAGTCAAAAGTTACCTTATCGGACCACTACAAGAGAAGGTTATCGCGAATATAAATCAGATCCAAATCAATGCAGTCATTGTCCTCTTCTTTTTGAATGTACCCGTTCAAAAAATAAAACAAAAGTAGTGACAAGACATGTGTGGGAGGAGCATAAGGAAAAAGTAAGGTTAAATCGATTATCTAAATCGGGGAAAATGCTTTATAGATTTAGAAAAGAAAAAGTAGAGCGAAGCTTCGCAGACTCAAAAGAGCTGCATGGGCTTCGCTACTGCCGGTTACAGGGAATACAAGGGGCAAGTGAGCAGGTTCTACTTACTGCAGCTTGCCAAAACATGAAAAAGATTGCCACACACCTAGCAAAGCTAGGGTAAGTGTAGGCAATCTTTCCTTTTCCTATTCATATTGAAGTTTTTATAGTAAATAAGCTTTCAATAAAAGAAATTGCCGAGAAAAATACCCCTTTTCTCGACAATCTGAGGATCTTCCAGTAAGAAGATCCTTTTTTGCTGCTTACTCAATTAATGTACCTTTTAGTTTA
>NZ_JBXAFB010000036.1:0-5474 GCF_058792595.1 Cytobacillus sp. MT66 | reverse complement strand
TCAAATAGAGTACCACCTTCATTTTTATTTAGGATAGATATCATTAACCATGTAATTAAGCTAACGAATAAACCAGAAAGTAAAATGGATATCCAAGCATCTTTTTTTGATTCTAGATACATAATTCTTGGAACCCCAAGAATCCCCATACCAATTTGCGAAGTGTGTATGATAAAAAAAGCCATAAAGGCGTTAACAAAACGTATATTTGATTTCATTTTGCACCTCAAAATTCATCTAAATCTGTTAAATTTTTTAATCGCTTTTTTAGGCGAATGGAGTCTTTTGGTCGATTTACTAACGGTCGTCTCATATAAAAATGGTGGGGAAGACGTATTAAAAAATATTGCAAATCTTTCATTCTTAGCGGATATAGAGGTGCAAGATAAGGTTTATTTAAAGAAGTTAATTTTAACAAGTGAACCATTAGAATACATAGACCGACAACGATTCCGTTTAACCCCCAAACACCTGCTAAAATAATAATTGGAAATCTAGCAATTCTGACAGCAGTGCCCATTTCATAAATAGGAGCCGAAAATGCCCCTAATGCACTAAATGCAACAATGATAATTAAAATATTGCTAGTTAACCCTGCCTCAACCATTGCTTGGCCAATGACAATTCCTCCTACAATTCCCATTGTTTGACCTACTTTCGAAGGAAGGCGGGCCCCAGCTTCTCTAAGTAACTCAATTAAAAATTCTAGTAAGAGTGCTTCTAATACGGGTGGAAAAGGAACTTGTGAACGTGATTGTCCAATGATAATTAACAATTTAGATGGTATAAGTTCATAATGATAAGTCATGGCAGCCACATATATGGCTGTTACAAAAAGAGAACCTACCATAGCAAATAATCGGATAAAACGAATAAATGTACTTAAAGACCATCTCAAATAGATATCTTCTGTTGATTCAAAAAATGAGAAAAAATTAGCAGGCCCTATAATGGCTACTGGGCTACCATCTATAAAAACTCCAATTCGGCCGTTTAAAATCGAATAGATGAACCGATCGGGAAGCTCTGTTAAAATAAATTGTGGAAGTAAAGAGTAATGATTATCTTCTAGGCATTGAGCCAAAACGGAACTGTCAATTATATTTTCCGTTTTTAATTGATTAATCCTGTCCTTAAGTGTCTGAAGAGTGTCATCGTTCGCAATATCTTTTATATATACAATTCTTACTTGCTTTTGAACGCGTTCCCCAATTTTTATTTCATCCGTGCACAAATTTTTATCTTTTAGATTTTGTCTTATTATCTTAACGTTAGAAGTTAATGATTCTGTAAACGAAATTTTAGGTCCATATACTAACGATTCTGTTTCTGCTTTCTCAATAGAGCGTTCAATGGGATTTGCGCAGTTCACAATGAATGCCTTTTTCTCGTCTAAGAAATAAATATAAGCAAATCCATTTAATATGGAAGAGATTACCTCTTGTTCCTCTATATTTACCTTTATTTCATCTATAGGTATGTTTTTCATTAAATAGGTGTAATGTAAGAATTCTACAGGAAGTCCTTCAATGTATTTAATGACATATTCATTTAGAATCTCTGGCTTAATTAAATTCTTCATGAAAATAATATGAATCCCTTCTTGTCCAGCTTCAATCTTTCGACACTTCAAGTCGGGTGATTCATTAAGAATCAATTTAATTTCTTCATAACCTGGGAAGTTATCATTATTATGACGCTCTGTCATTCGTAACATATCCTTCAACCGTTTTTTATAGTGTCTGTAAAAACAATTAATTTATACAGAATATGGATAGAAGGACAGTGAACCATTACAGCATATGGACAGCGTTAAACCATTATTGTGTCTATATTAAGAGGATTATACTTATATAGTAATGCTAATTTTTATTAGTTTTATGTCATTTATTTACTCGTTTATTTTAATTCTTACGGTTGGTCATATGGAATTTGTTAGTCCTTACGCATGGAGATTCTAGAATGGGTGGTCTGACTTTCTTAGATCTGGAGATATGAGGTTCATTGGATACCTAATAATTGGTTTAACCATTGCAATAATAGAATTATTTTGGTAAATCCCAAAAGCAGAAGGCCTAGGAATTTTTTAAGAAGTAAATCTAGAAGAGCAGAACACCTTCGTCATAAACAAGAGTAAAGAAATATATGCACGTCGAAAAGAATCCTTTTTAATTGGTCTTTGCGGATGCAAAAGAAAAGTATGCGATGGACCCTAATGGACTTAAATATTGTCCATGCAGGTGATGCTAACTTTTGCTGTGTTGCAATAAATCTTAAGAAACTAGCCAACTGGACTTGGGTAAGCCAAGAGATGGTATAAAGAACAAGAGATTAGGAAAATAATACGCATTTTTAAGAAGGATTTTGAGAAAAAAGCCTCATATATAGCAAGTTTTCAGACTCATCTTCTGTTAGCTGCATAATCTTTTCCTGGTCCTCATCCGCCGATTTTAGATCGGGGATATCCTTCATGGGATTCTGCAAAATGATCTTGTTTCTTTCCGCCCTTAAATAATAGCTGCGTAGCACATTCAGTGCCTGTTGATTGTTGACGTGGTCAATGGTTTCATTCCATTAGGATTTAGTATGATTAGTCTCTATTTGCGATTGTCTGTTGAAGTGGCATAGTCGGTTAGCCGGATATTTGCCTCCTGGAAAAAACTATTTAAATTATTGGTGTCAAATATAATAGTATTTTTTGACTTGCCCTGTTCTTCATCAGAAGCACAGGAAGTTGTTCCTTCGCTCCAAATATGCCATTTTATTTCGTAGAATGGCATTTACAATCTCACCAATAGCGTTACGTAGATTATCTTATCAATGTATTTTCGCTTATAATCTTCTCCTTCCTAATTGCTTAGATCTACGAGAAAGAATGTGTGTTCGGGTTGTTGTTTTTAGATATCTCTGCCGGCAACTTCATTAACTATGTTTGCCACAGCACCCGGTATGACTTTGCAATTTTTAATAAATCACTTCCATGGAATCCTGTAATCCATAGATTTTTCCGCCAAAACCTCTAACTTTTCAGCATGTTCCCATTTTTTAACCTTAGTACGTGTGGCTGGCAACATGCAACATTGTGAATGATATCGATGACATACCAAGTTAAGGGAGTACTAATCGTTGTATGTATAAAAAAATCATGGCATATTGTCTCTAACACTTCTTCACCCAATTGACGGTGACGAAGGAGTCCACAATGAGCACAACAAGCTGTTTCAGTTTTGTCATCTGCCAAGATTAACCGATCCTTTTTTTTCGTTGTTCAGTTTATGGCAGTAAACACACTGGCTTTGATTTGGTAAAGTTTTGTTGTTATAAACCAAAGAATCAAACATAATTATATAAAGTTAATAACAAAATAGTGAAGGGTTTAAACTGGAGGAGGATTACATGTATATTGGTGTTTTACTTAAAGATCAATTAATGTGGAATACTTCACTGTTAGCTGGCCTGACATGCATCGCTGTTTTATATTCATTATTAGTCCATCGTTGGACAGAACAAAAAATGTATCATAAACAACCACTGTTCTTTTTCTTTAGTTTAGTCTTGTTATTTTTAACCATCGGGAGTCCTTTTACAGTGATAAGTCATCTCTCGTTTAGTTTACACATGATCCAAATGAGTATTTTATATTTTGTTGTTCCGCCTATTCTTTTAATGGGGATTCCCAGCACCTTATTTCATAGAATTTTAAAAATCCCGACGGTTAACAAAATAAAGAAATGGTTTTTGCCTCCAAGGATTACCTTAATGGTTTTTGCGGTATTGTTCTTTATATACCATTTACCGGTTGTTCTAAACATTTTTTCGCAAGACTCCTTTATTCATAGTGTATATATTTTTTTGCTATTAATTTTGTCTTTTAGTATGTGGTGGCCGTTGGTGTCACCTGACCTAAGGCAACGATTCTATCTGGCGGAAAAAAAGCGTTATGTATTCTTAAGTGGAGTTCTTTTAATGCCAGCCTGTTTATTTTTCGTTTTTAGCGCCTTAACAGATGGAATAAACAACCCCTTCCATACACAATTAACAGCTCATCTTTGCATACCTTCTCAATCCATTTCCTTAAATTTTCTTCCTCCTCCATTCAATACAAAATATGATCAAATATCCGCAGGATTTATTATGTTGGGGATTCACAAGATTACTTTGATGGCAACAGCACGGGGAGGTACTGAGATCGCTGATGCTCAGATTAAGCATGAAAGAACGTCTAGTAAAAACTGAGTCCCTAGTGAATAACAAAGAAACTTCCTAGCTATTGTTAGGAAGTCTCTTTGTTTATATATTATGTAAAAAAAGAGTTGTCAAAGTAAATATTGTATATTATATTTAGATTCATACAATATTTAGTATTAGATTTCTAATATAAACACTAAGTATAGATAACAACCAATGAAAATGGTGTCTGAATAGACTTAATAGGGAATCTGGTGGAAGTCCAGAACTGTACCCGCAACTGTAAATGCTGACGAAATAAGTATATCCACTGTCTTTGGATGGGAAGGGCTTAGAGTAGAAAGAAGCATGAGTCAGGAGACCTGCCATTTTTATTACGTATTATCTTCTTCGGGAGTTGGGAAGGTATAACGGCGGTATTCTTACTATTACAGTGGACTTGTGCTGTTTTTTTAGATTATTCGACGTTATCAAAAAGCCCATCATCCTTGATGGGCTTTTTTGTTTGAAAAAATATAGAAACCTAGGACTCTCGAAGATTTGCTATTTTACTAGAAGAAATGAGGAGTTTGGTTTGAAAGAAAAAGTACCCGCAAGTATTTCAAGAACCATCCAAACAAAGCTTGTCCTACCGCCCCATACAAATCATATGGGAACCATCTTTGGGGGAACGGTTCTATCCTACATTGATGAAATAGCGGCGATCACAGCCATGAAACACAGTAAAAAGGTGGTTGTTACAGCTTCCATTGATACGGTTAATTTTTTATCATCTGCCAGGGTAGGAGATATTTTAATTTTGGAAGGAGTTGTAGTATCAACGGGCAGAACATCAATGGAAGTGTACGTAAAAGTAGAGTGCCAGCATCTAGAAACGGGTGAAAGGACAATAACCACAACAGCCATTCTTACAATGGTTGCAGTGGATAGTGACGGGAAACCAACGCCTGTTAGCGGTGTTGACCCGGAAACAGAAGAAGAAAAAAATCTATTTCTTAGTGCCCAAAATAGGAAAAAGACACGATTGAAAATAAACGAATTTTCGGGGGAGAAACGTATATGAGTGTTACTTATAGTTATGAGATGAATTCTGTGTTATCCGCATTAAAAAGTGCTTCTGAAAAATATAATCTCGACATGTCCGATTTTTATGAAAAAATATCCGGGATGGATAAAGAAACATTATATGACCAATCACTCCTTTATGCGCTAAATCAAATTTCAATGGAGGAACCGAACTGGACCTTCCTAGCAGCAAATTTATATTTAAATGAACTATATTATAA
>NZ_JBXAFB010000035.1:0-8845 GCF_058792595.1 Cytobacillus sp. MT66 | reverse complement strand
AAGTGCCGGTATTTCAGCTGCCATTATATTCGGTATGTTAGGGTCGTTGATTTTTAAACCAAAAGGATAAGGAGAATACTGAATGACTATTGCATCAAATGTTAAGAAGTCTCTGGCCAGTCTTAAAGGCGTAGAAGCCGATTTATCTAGTTTAGCGCTCCGTACCGAGGATACCGAATCGAAGCGTTCGTTACATGAAACGATGATGATTGTGCATGAAGTGGTGACGGATTTAAAAAAACGCGTTGGAGAAATAGAACGAGAGGAATTGCAGTATAAAGGATTTTAAGATAGGAGGGTTTACTAATGCCTCTTTGGCTAAATGTTGTTTCTCGAGTTATTTTTTTTATGATTGTTCTGTTTTTTATCACAAAATTTCTAGGCAAAAAGCAACTATCCCAACTTTCCTTCTTCGAATATGTAACAGGTATTACAATAGGAGGAATTGCAGCAATCGTAATCCTTGAAGTAAGACATAGTATCATTATAGGGGGCTTAGCCATTCTAGTTATGGCAGCTATACCATATATAGTTGGTCTTATTGCATTAAAAAGTAAAAAATTCCGTGATTTTATAGAAGGGAAACCAACTGTTTTTATTAAAGATGGGAAAATTATGGAAGATAACTTGAAAAAGGAAAGATACACAACAGATGAATTACTAGAACTACTCCGAAAAAAGGATGTTTACCAGGTTTCTGATGTAGAATTCGCGATATTAGAAGCAACCGGTGATTTATCCGTCATGATGAAAAAAGAGAATCAACCTCTAACAGCAAAGGATGCAAACTTATCGGTTGCATCAATCAAGGAGCCTCAAACCGTCATTATGGATGGCGAAATATTGGATGAGCCACTTTCGACAATTGGACGAAGCCGGGCTTGGCTACATATCGAATTGGAAAAACTAGGGGTAACAATTGAAAATGTTTTTCTTGGACAGGTAAATTCTTATGGAGAGTTAACGGTTGATCTCTTTGACGATAAATTACAAGTGGCATCTCCTCAAGAAAGACCTTTAATTCTTTCGACCCTGAAAAAATGTCAAGCGGATTTAGAGATGTTTGCCCTTGGCACAGAAGTAAAGGGAGTCAAGGAAATGTTTAGTAAAAATAGTAAAAAATTACAAGAGGCCATTGATAAGGTATCCCCAATTTTAAAAGGATAATCATTTGTTTCGTTTTTATTTCATTGTGATGTTCCTAAAAAAGTGTGAGGATTTTTTGAGTATACCTTTAGTCAAATTTTTAAAAATTAAAAACCTCGGAAGAAAATCCTCTTTCCAAAAAAATGCTCAAAGCAACCAGTTTTATTGTATGTGGGCAGAAACGACGAGATAGCTGTCATATTTTGCTGGTTGTCCTGACCAAAAAAAGAGGGAAGCGGTAATATCCAGCTTCCCTGATGTATAAATTTTCGAATTCATAAATCTGATTTATCCTCAAATACTATATTTGATGATCCCTCGATTAGAATTCGTCATTTCGTTTTAAGTGGACGGTTTATTATGAAACCTCCCTCTTTGCTTGCAGGTGAGTACGGAACTTGGAAAATTTAAATGAAGGAAAATGATTCCATCTAAAGTATATTCCTCAAGGTATTGGGGAACTTAGTAAAGAATGTGAGCGCTGCGCGCAGCGTTTTAATTTTTTAAGAAAGAGGGGAAATTTATTGTTAAAGCTGAAAGAATTATATTCAGACCTTCAAAACCAAACTGAAAAAGCAATAAAGGAAATGGAAATTTCGGATCACCCGATTGCGTTTTTACTTCAAACTATTTTGGGAGAGCAACTGGAAATGATTAAAAATCTAATGCAAGAGCTTTCAAATGATGGGGCCGAACTAAAGAATATGACAGAATTTCTGACAATTATTTTTCATGATAATGAAATAGCCAATCCTACATTCCGAGCATGGAAAAGAGCGGTTGAATGGATGAGCCTTCCATACCTGGAATCAGTGAGAAATTTGGAGCCTTTGTTCCAGGAGATTAAGACCAACCTTGAACACTCAGCTGCCGAATTGGTAAGGATTTATGGGGCTAAGCAAACGAAGTATATCATTCCTTCTTTTTACATATCTGCTCTTCACTAACAGCAACATCTTTTTTTCTCACAACTAATATCCAAGGAGGAAGTTCAATGTCCTGGGAAACTAAAAGAACCGATATAAATGTGTACAGCCAGGGAGAGGTTGATAGGTGGGTGTACAGTACTTGTAACATATGCTCAATTGGCTGCGGCTGCTACATTGCTGTGAAAGATGAGAAGATAGTTGGAATCAAAGGGAACAGTGCCCATCCCATTAACAGGGGCAGACTTGGCCCCAAAGGGGAAAATCAGTGGTATGCCAATAATAGCCCCGACCGTCTGTTAACTCCCATGATCCGCGACTCTTCCGGAAAATTGGTTCCTGCTACATGGGATGAGGCCATGAATTTAATTATAAAAAAAGCCACTGACTCTATAAAACAGAAAGGAACGAATAGCATAGCCATTTATTCAACCGGACAGGCCTTTTTAGAAGATTATTACACCATCGCAAAAATCGGCAGGGCCGGCCTGCAAACTCATTTACTGGATGCTAATACCCGGCTTTGTACGGCTACCACCGAATTTTGCTTACTTCAATCATTTGGCTCAGATGGCAGTCCCACTTCATTTGATGACCTGGATGAAACGGAAACACTTATGTTGTTTGGACATAATGTAGCGGAAACGGGTACTGTGCTTTTTGAACGGATTATGAACCGTAAGAAAAAAACAGGAAAACCGTTCATTATCACTGTGGATCCCAGAAGAACACTTACAGCAAAGGCAGCAGACATCCATCTTCAGCTTTATCCTGGAACAAATGTGGCTCTTTTAAACGGAATCCTTCATCTGATTTTAAAAAATGGCTGGATTAATCAAAACTTTATTGATAATCATACAATTGGGTTTCACGAAATGGAGGAATCCGTAAAAAATTGGACCCCGGAGAAAACGTCTGAAGTAACGGGGATACCTATAGACTTACTCCTACTTGTGGCAGCTAAGCTAGGGAAAACTCCATCACTTATCACCACCACTCTGCAGGGAGTCTATCAAAGCGCTGATGCAACAACAGCTTGTGTAGCAATCAATAATTTGCATTTGATTAGAGGATTAATTGGCAAGCCGGGTTGCGGACCACTCCATATGGCAGGACAGCCGAGTTCATCCGCCAACCGGACTGCGGGGGGAGTGGGAACTTTTCCAGCACAGCGGAATTCGGCCAATCCGTCACATATACAAGAGATGGCAAGGCTATGGAATGTAGATGAAGAGAAACTTCCGGTGGGACCAGAAAAGGGAATTGAGGAACAAATTGATATGATGGAAATGGGCAAAATCGGCTTCTTTTGGAATATTGGTACGAACCCTATGGCCTCTCTTCCTAATAGACGGCGAGCCAAAACTGCGTTTGAAAAAACCTTCGTTGTTGTACAGGATCCTTTTTTTACGGAGACGGCAGCTGTTGCCGATGTTATACTTCCAACAGCTTTATGGGGAGAAAAGCAAGGAGTCATGGAGAATGCAGATCGAACGATAAATTTATTAAGAAAAGCCGTAAACCCTCCGGAAGGAGTGAGAACTGATTTCGAAATTTTATTGGATTTTGCAAAACGTATGGGCTTAAAGGATCGTGATGGAAATCCGTTAATTACTTACACAACAACAGAAGAATGCTTTGAAGAGTGGAAAAATGTCTCTCGTGGCCGTCCTTGTGATATGACCGGGATAACTTACGATAAGTTAGAAAAGTATAATGGCCTTCGCTGGCCTGTAAATGAAGAACATCCTGAAGGTACAACCAGACTATATACTGATTTTAAATTTAATACAGAAACAGAATATACCCAGAGTTTTACGAAACATCAATTTACAGGACGGCCTTTAACAAAAAAAGAATATGAAATGAAAAATCCAAATGGCCGGGCAATACTTTATCCAAGTACCTATTCGCCTCCTGCTGAGCAACCAACAAAAGAGTATCCAATGTGGCTGACAACAGGTCGACTTGTTTGGCACTGGCACACCAGGACAAAGACCGCACGCTCACCTTTTTTGCATGTTGCTGCTCCCCGGGGATATGCGGAAATCAATGAGGCAGATGCGGAGTTATTTTCACTTCTTCCCGGGGAACTTATTCGTATCTCGTCCCCACGTGGATGGATTGAGGTTCCTGCAAGAATTGGAAATGTGGTACAAAAAGGACTAGTGTTTGTTCCATTTCATTTTGGCAGTTGGGAAGGACGGGAATCCGCAAATGAGTTAACAGCGGATTTTACTGATCCACTATCAAAACAGCCAACATTTAAACAATCAGCATGTAAAATCGAAAAGTTGCGGACCCAGCATATCGTTACTGAAGAAGATACTTTACAATCGCTAGCTAATTATTATGGCATATCTGTTGATAATTTACAAAAAGCCAACGTATTAATTTCACCCTACGATATTCAAATCGGAAAGATACTTGAGATACCTGCATCAACCATAAATGTACCAATACCACCGTATTTACCAGAGTGGAAGGATGGCTCGTTTTAAAAAGGGATTTTTATCTTTGTGAATATAAAGAACTTCGATGAAAGATTCTTCCCTTTTTATTTCTTCCCGGGGTTCTAATATATTTTCAAAAAAGCCCTCAGATTTAAAATTGTCTGAGGGCTTATGGAATTTATTATTATGGTTATCTACAAAATAAAAGTTAAATAGCTACAACAGCGGAAAAAGAAGGCGGGCTCCTTGCTGCATTAACCGCTGTGAAGGCGAGCGTTGCAATAAATCATCCATTCGCAATGGGACAGAATCACAAAGGTCTTGCTCAAACTGTTTTGTAAGATCTGTCGCCACATCTTTACTGTAAAAAAATTCACTCACTTCGTAATTCAAACGAAAACTTCTCATATCGTAGTTTGCTGCTCCCACTTCTGCTACTTCCCCATCGATAACCATCGTCTTCGCATGAAGCATTCCTTTGTTATATAAGTAGATTTGGACCCCTGCTTCCAATAACTCTCCATAATAAGTAAAGCTTGCACGTTCTACCATTTTTTGATTTATTTGACGAGGAACGAGCAATCTTATACGTACTCCACGTTGTATAGCCGTCTTAAGCCCCATAATAATATCCTGATCTGGTACAAAGTAGGGTGTGGTGATATCAACGGTCTTTGTGGCTTGTGTTATCCCTATAAAGTACGCTTGCCTAATAAAAGGTGTAGGAATACTTGGATTACCTTCTACTGTCTGAACATAGGCTTGGTGCATTTTCTCATTAGTCGGAACTTTATCCGTCTTTGTTCGTTCAACAGTTCCCAACTCTATGCTCATTTCTGTTATCATGGTAAATGGTTTTAACCTGCTGGTTTTAGGAATGATTGATGAACCATCTTTTACTTTTATTGCTTTCATTCCAGATTTGTTCCTTATGTGTTCAGGTGAGGCAATCTTCCAATGGTTCTCGAAAACCATTTTCAAATCAGCTGAAGCTTCACCAACTATTCTTACATGAGTGTCACGCCAGTAGCCCACATTTGGCTTTAATCCAGTATATTCTTCCCCAATATTAATCCCACCGGTAAAAGCTTCTTTGCCGTCGATTAGGGTAATCTTACAATGATCCCGATTATTCAATGTTGAAAATATCCAAGGAAAACGTAAAGGAAAAATAGTCCGACATTCTATTCCAGCATCCATCATCCGAAAAACTTGATTTTTGGATAGTTTCCTGCTCCCCCATCCGTCTCTTATAAACCGGATATGTACACCTTCCAAAGACCGTTCAATCAGTAAGTCCGTAATGCACCTTCCGATTTCGTCGTCTCTATATATGTAATATTCAAGGTCAATCGTTTTTTTGGCGTTCTGTATAGATTCCATAAGTTTTTCGTATGTATTAATCCCATTTATAAGCACTTGTACTTGACCAGACTTTAATCCACTCCCGGTTAAATGTTTCAATGCTTTCGCTATTTGCAGAGCTGAGTTGCCATAGGAATCAGGAAGCATGTCTGATTCAGAAGAAATAAAAGCTGGCTTTTTACTTCGATTCATACGTCTCGGATTTGATGTAATAAGATAGAGCCCAAAACCAATCACAGGGAAGATAAAACTAATGGTTATCCAATTTAAAGCCACTGCTGGTCGCCTTACCTCGCGAACCGCCATAATGATCATAAAGGCAGTATTTAATAAGTAGAGTCCAAAAATCCATACCAATATAATGCTCCTCCTTATTCTTTTAAAATGTACAAATGGTAACCCGTTTATAAGTATCTTTAAAATTTAGTTGTATAAGGAAAAATTTATAACGGGTCGCTAGAACCTTGGAAAAATAGCAAAGTCCCACTTAAGGAATGCATTATCCCCAAAAGGCTAAGTAAAATTAAGTAATATTAATATTCTCTATTAAGGTGGTTATTATAAGCACCCGCCATGAAAATATTGAGAAAGTTCGATTGAAAAAACACAGAACTGCTGATTGAAAAAGCAGTAAACGGAGTGCGGGTTCCTACTTTATAGCTGTGGCTCGTGGTGTCCGGGTAAGATTACTTGTTCCTCGCCATATCGATCAAAAAATCGTGGGCTTTGCAAGTCGTACCTATTACGGGGAATTTATAGAAGCTGGGTTCCAAATTTACCAGTTCGATAAAGGAATGTTACATGCGAAACTGATGATCATTGATGGGGAAATTGCAGAAGTAGGCGCAGCAAACTATGACCATTAAGAATTGAAGACTTGTTGCAACGATCCCTGACCGAGCGCATGGTTGAACAGGGGGCTCGCCTGCTTTCTCCATTATTATAAGTTGATGTATCCAGTTTTTATTATTGTTCTATCTTAAATTCTAGATTTAAAAAATTTTTGTTTTTTATATTTCTGACCTATTTGAAAAAAGTCGAAAACCTGTGTTAAAAGAACTTCCAACATGGTTTTTTTTTATTTACGATGGAAATTTTTTACTAAAAACGGTAATACTAAAAAGGTAGCTCAAAGAGTTTGAATGCAAAAATATCTGTTACCTTTTAATTTAAATATAGGGTGATTTCAATAAATAATATATTTGAAAATCCTAAGGAAATACGTTTATTAGAAGATAAGCTCTACCATTTAGAATTAAATGGTTGGTTAAAAAATGAGTTTTTAACTTGGGAATGGTGGATTCTAGTCGTTTTTTTAATTCTGCCTTGGGTTTTATGGGCTAATTTTGTTAAACGAGACATTATTTTAGAAATTTTGTTATTTGGTACCATAATTATCTTAACAACAACCTTATTAGATGTAATTGGTGCACAATATAGTTTTTGGGATTACCCCATTGCATTCCTACCTATTATTCCTCGGGCCTTTCCTTTTGATTTTTCAATGGTACCTGTAGCTTACATGTTGTTATATCAATATTTTAGAACATGGAAATCTTTTATTTTAGCCCAGATCATTATGGCACTAACATATGCCTATATAGGTGAACCCTTTTGCGAGTGGGTCAAACTTGTTAATTATTTGGAGTGGAGATATAGATATTCATTCATATATTACATCATTGTTGGAATTGTAACTCGAGCTTTAATACTAAAACTAGCTTCTATATCTAAACCTCAAGATCTTACAACTAAGTAAAATTTAAATTGGAGGAAAAAACTTTGGAAGAAGTTAATATTGGTTTACTGACGATCAAAGTCATCGTTGGCTTTGCCACTTTATTTTTTATCATTATCATAACAGGTAGAACATCTATCTATCAGTTAACCCCGTTTCACTTAGTTTTTGTGTTAGTACTTGGAGATTTTTTAGGAAATACCATTTATCAAGATAAGGTAGGGATTTTTCATTTTTTATATGCCATCGGATTATGGACGTTTCTTATGTTGGGCATAGAGTTAATAACTCTAAAAAATAAATCGATACGTTCTCTATTATTAGGCAATCCTAACATCATCATTCGAGATGGTGTTATGGACCGAAAGTTACTTACAAAGAACAAATTGGATGTAAATCAAGTATTGAGTATACTCCGTCAAAATAATGTCTTTTCAGTTCGCGAAGTCAAATACGGTATATTGGAAGCTAATGGGCAATTAAGTTTAATATTAAAATCCAAGTATCAAAAACCAGACAAGCAAGATCTGAATCTTCCAGAAAGTCCAGTAGACCTCCCAACATCGTTAATTATAGATGGGGAAATTTTATGGGATAATTTACACGAACTCGGATTTGATCGACAGTGGTTAGATAACCAATTAACTACCAATGGATATGATAATGTAAAGCGTATACTCTACGCAGATTGGCGAGAGAGTGAAGGCATACATGTAAGTCCTAAATAAAATTTGTTCGGATAAGAGCATATCAATTTTCTTGGTGAATATAAACTTTTAGTCTTCAACAATCAGGCGCGATTCTTGTACAAAAAATTGTTTTTTTACCATTTTCCTTGGGAATTAGCTAATTTCATGGTAAATTCCATATTTTTGAAGCTTCCTGTATCTAGTTTTAAGCTTTGTCCATCACTTCCAGAAAAGTTGTCTAATTCAATGATTTAACCATTTTTGAATATTTATAACCGGGCGCATACAAAAATTGGATTACATAACCACATTTTCCTTACATTACCCCTTATCGGCATAGGTGAGGTGGACCTAGTTGAAATATGGAATGGGGATTATGGACTCCTGTATATGGAAGATATAAACTCTATCAAAACAATAAGGAGGCTAAATCTTGGCCAAAAACAAAGAGCAGTATGAATTTATTAAGTGGTTAGATGAAGAGCTTAAATGAAGAAATAGAATTTTTTTATTTTTACATGTATTGAT
>NZ_JBXAFB010000034.1:0-9145 GCF_058792595.1 Cytobacillus sp. MT66 | reverse complement strand
GAAGGGTATGTCGAATATCTTGCAAACAAGCGATTAAGACAGCTTGGTTTAAACAATCTTTATGAGGAAAGAAGAAATCCAATGCCTTGGATTCAAGTTTTTAGTGATGAAATGATGAATGCGACAAAGTCAGATTTCTTTGAACAAAAGTCAAGAACGTACTCAAAGGTCTCACAATCTAATGGATTTGATGAATTGTAATGAAGCTTGCCATTGTTTATACATCAGTAACAGGAAATACAAAAGAATTAGCTGAGGGAATTTATCGCATTTCCCTGAGAAAATCATTGGACACAGATATGTACCGGATCGAAGAGTTTCAGGAATCTTATTTGCTTCAATATGATGTAATCGTAATAGGTACTTACACATGGGGAAATGGGGAGATCCCAAAGGAAATGTGGCGACTATACCATGCGTTTGAATCACTTAATAGAAAAGATATGTTAACAGCAGTTTTCGGAACAGGAGATAGTTTTTACCCAAACTATTGTGGAGCCGTCGATTGGTTTCGGGATATGCTTTACGCACACACCAGCTTGACTGCTACTTTGAAAGTCGAGCTGATGCCACAAGAACAAGATGTTTATCGCTGTCAGCTGTTTGTGGAATCAATTGTAAAACATGCTAGTAATAAGAAAATACAAGTATAAATATCTATAATAATATTCATGGTCCTTGCGGTTCTTACTGGATAATGGTTCGAGAAATTAAATTCATGGACTGGTCATTTTTTTCGATCAGTCCATTGTTTATCAATAAGGGTAACCTTATCCCTATACCATTAAGAATGCGTTATATGATGGAGCTTTTTAGGATTCCAAGTTGAGCACGAAGATACAATTTAAATTAATTTATAAATCATCTGTATAATTAAGAGACAGATAATTATGAGTAAAAGGTACTTTGCTATTTTTTGAGGGATTTTAGGTAAAAGTAGAAGACCTATTTGAGAACCAATAATCGAACCAATAGCCATAGGAATTGCATAAGACCAATGGATAAATCCAGTCTGATAAAATACAATGAACCCTCCGGTGCAACTTCCAAGAATTAAAACCCTTGTCATTTGGATAGCCTTCATATATGTATGGTTGTTTTTCATATAATAAAGAATACTAAATGTGGAGGCGCCTGGCCCAAATCCCCCATCATAGGCAGCTACAAATAAAGGGATATATAGTCTCAACTTATTGGTAGGAGATTTATGAACAAGTTGTATATTAGCTGCCCACTCCTTACTTTTCAGGGTAACGATTAATGCAAAACAAAGTAATAAGAATGCTACAATATTCATTGTTTTTTCGTCTATATGTGCCGTTAGTAATGAACCACCAACCCCTCCTATAAGTGCTACTAATATATTTCTCAATATCGATTTTACAGTAAGTTGCTTATGACGGATTAGATAAAATACACTTGAAAGTGCAGCTATACCGGAGGAGAACTTGTTAGTAGCAATACTAGTTTGAATTGGAATACCGGTTAACATCATGCCTGGAACCGTAATTAGCCCAGCTCCTCCAGCTAACGTTCCCATGAAAGAGGCACCTAACCCAATAAAAATTAAAACAAAAGGATGAAAGCTTCCTCCTTTTATTCCCCAAATCCCTGTTCCAATGCCAATTAATGACATAGATGAGAGAAAGAAAATCATATATATTTTGCTTTGACTTTTTTGTTTACTATGCTGTTGGAATTCTTCTTTAATGATAGATGTATTCATTAAGTAATCCCCTTTACCATTCCTTACAGAAAGAGTATAAAATAAATATTGATAAGTCTAATATATGTTTTAAATATTTTTATAAAAAAAATTTATGGGAGGCTAAATCATTGAACCTTCATTCTCTTCGGATTTTTACTACTGTGGCGTCCATAAAGAGCGTTACTGAGGCTGCAAGAGTTCTTTCCCTAAGTCAGCCAGCCGTAACCATTCAAATACGAAATCTAGAAAAAGAAACAGGATTGAAGTTAATCGAGGCAGAAGGAAGAGGGATCAAACTGACCAACTCGGGTCAATTTTTATTTAAACAAGCCGAACGTTTATTTGATATGGAAAAAGACATAGAAAATAAATTGAATCAATTAAGGAATGGAGAGCTAGAAAATTTACAAATAGCATCAACTTATTTACCAGCTAATTTTTTGTTACCCTCATGGCTGGCCAAGTTTAAAAATGAATCACCTTTGGTAAATGTAGATTTATTTAGTGGTAATTCAAATGAAGTACTCGAAAAATTACTTCGCTATAAAGCTGATATTGCTTTTGTAGTAAAAGAAAAGTGGAAACAAACAGAATTAAACCTCCATCACTTAATGGACGTAGAATTTTGGTTTATTGTCCCGAAAAACCATAAATACAATGGAAAAGAGGTATTACTATCTGATTTGGTCCAAGAACCATTTTTATTAAGAGAGGAAGGAAGTTCTACAAGGGAAGTTCTTTTTTCTTTGTGCAAGGTTCATGGAGTTACGGTTCCACGCATAGGGTTGCAATTTCATGGTTTAAATGAATCTGTCCGTGCTGTTATAGCTGGGTATGGAACAATGCTAGCACCTTCACTGGCAGTACAAGAACACTTGAAGCGTAAGGAATTGGGGAGAGTTAAGGTTAAAGGTATTGAAATAAAACGCCCTGTATATCTTTGTAGCCGTAATAAAGATAAAGAATTATCTCCCAATATCGAAGGGTTCCTGAATATAATAAAAAGTAATCCTTTTTAAAGAAAAGTAGGGGAAAAGGTGGGATTTCTGAGGATTGGACTTCTGTTTGTTAAGGTACCCATAGTATTTTAGTTTTTATAACGGGGAGCATCTGGAAAATGTGATTCCGCCCTTGATCCATTTTAGAGGTCAAATCCCTTTTAAAATGAGCAATTCCAATAAAAATGGTAAATAACATTCTTCAGTTTGCAGTGGTTGTATCTAACCATAATTCCTTTAAACTTTTTGAAATTAGTTCCGTGATTATTTTATCTAAGGTGAAGCGAAAATTTAGGTACAGAATAGATGTATCCTTAAAAAGGAGAATTACACTAGAACAGATAGAGATGTATTCAGATAGTGGATGGGATTATGTAACGGGCTATCAATTTTTTTAAGTATATTCATCACCTGTTGAGCCCGATGTCCCAGAGCTACATATAGACCCGGCCAGAAATCTTTTACACTAAAGGCACTGGGTAAGAAATTAGCCTTTAAAAGAAGCTTAAATGAACAGTAGATTATCAATTACTCATAGTAATCCTCCACCTTTGGGCGGTGGTTTCTCGTTTAATTAAATTCAGTGAATTTTTCTCATTTTATAAATTTTCCTTTTATTTTAACGCAGTTTCATGTATATTAAAATCAAATAGAATAGAAATAACTAGGGGAGTCCAATAAGTTGGGCTGAGAAAGAAACACGTTGAAGTTTCTTGACTCTTGGGACCTGATCTGGTTCATACCAGCGTGGGGAAGTTAGTCATTATAGTCACACTACTTCTGTATACATATAGCCGGGTCCAATTATTTATTGGACACCGGCTTTTTTATGTACTTCATAAGCTTTAATAAGCTCTCCACTTGTTGTGTTCTTTATCTTGTCCTTATATTCATAAAAGGAGAGATTTATTATGTCAATGTCAACATCCTCATTAAACGATCAAAGTATTTCCATCATGTCTAATTTTTCCGGAAGTGAAAAAGTATATGTAACAGGTTCTAGACCGGACATTAAAGTTCCAATGCGTGAAATCAAGTTAAGCCCGACAACAGGTACGTTTGGAGAAGAAGAAAATCCTCCAGTGCGTGTGTATGACACCAGCGGACCATATACAGACCCTGATTATTCTGTCGATATTACTAAGGGTCTTCCTGCCCTTCGCCGTTCATGGATTCAAGAACGCGGCGATGTTGAGGAATATGATGGCCGTGAAATGACACCAGCGGATAATGGTTATAAAGATGAAAAGGATCCTCGCGCCAACCGTCATGCGTTTCCTAGTTTAAAGCGAAAACCGTTACGGGCCAAAAAAGGAAAAAATGTGACACAACTTCATTATGCAAGAAAGGGAATTATCACTCCCGAAATGGAATTTATCGCAATTAGAGAAAATATGAAACCTGAATTCGTACGGGATGAAGTTGCAAAGGGGCGAGCGATTATTCCCTCAAATATCAACCATCCAGAATCAGAGCCCATGATCATAGGCCGTAACTTTCATGTGAAAATTAATGCAAATATTGGTAATTCTGCTGTTTCATCTTCTATCGAAGAAGAGGTTGAAAAAATGACCTGGGCGACACGCTGGGGTGCTGATAATATTATGGATTTATCGACAGGGAAAAATATCCATACAACACGGGAATGGATCATTCGGAACTCACCGGTTCCTGTCGGTACTGTCCCCATTTATCAGGCACTTGAGAAAGTAAATGGTGTTGCTGAAGATCTTACCTGGGAGGTTTACCGTGATACCCTAATTGAACAAGCAGAGCAAGGTGTTGATTACTTCACCATTCATGCTGGTGTTCTTTTGCGGTATGTCCCGTTAACAGCTAAACGTTTAACAGGTATTGTCTCTCGTGGTGGGTCTATCATGGCACAATGGTGTCTATACCACCACAAAGAAAGCTTTTTATACACTCACTTTGAAGAAATCTGTGAAATCATGAAATCCTATGATGTTGCATTCTCTTTAGGGGATGGCTTACGTCCTGGGTCTATTGCAGATGCGAACGATGAAGCACAGTTTGCAGAATTAGAGACACTTGGTGAGTTGACAAAAATTGCTTGGAAGCATGATGTACAGGTGATGATTGAAGGACCAGGGCACGTACCGATGCACCTAATTAAAGAAAACATGGATAAACAACTGGAAGTTTGTCAGGAAGCGCCATTTTACACACTTGGGCCTCTTACGACTGATATTGCTCCTGGTTATGATCACATTACATCTGCTATAGGAGCTGCAATGATTGGTTGGTATGGGACGGCAATGCTTTGTTATGTAACGCCAAAAGAACATTTAGGTTTGCCGAATAGAGATGATGTTCGTGTAGGGGTTGTCACTTATAAAATTGCTGCACATGCTGCTGATTTGGCAAAAGGACATCCAGGAGCACACAAAAGAGATGATGCTTTATCAAAAGCTCGTTTTGAATTCCGTTGGAGGGATCAGTTTAATTTATCTTTAGATCCTGAACGTGCAATCGAATATCACGATGAAACGCTACCTGCTGAAGGTGCTAAAACAGCACATTTCTGTTCTATGTGCGGACCTAAATTCTGCAGTATGAGAATCTCACAAGATATTCGTAACTTTGCAAAAGAAAAGAAAATTGAAACGAAGGAAGCTATTGAAATAGGTATGAAGGAAAAAGCTGAGCAGTTTAAGAAATCTGGTGGTAACATATATCAGTAACTTTATTAGGGGGTTATTAGGGTAAAGGTCGATAAAATAGAAGAGGAAATTAATCAACTCATCATAATTTTAAAGGAAATCAACATTATGAAAAAGGTATCAAGTGTAATTAAAAAAATGTTTTATATTATATTATTAGTAATTAAAAAGCTTCATAAGAAATAAAGCTAAGAGATCCCATAAGAAACCTTGCCTTAATTTTTTAGTTGAGGCAAGGTTGTTTAACGTTATATATAAAAGACATTCCAATAGAATTAATGCCGCTTCGATCAATAAAATTATTTTATTACATACGGAAAGTTAACTTATCCACATGTTAATGGAACAGGTAAGTATTATTATTACTCCAAATAACCGGTCAATTATTATTAAGTGGGGTAGCTATTTTTACAACATAGCTCTTTATATTACTTTCACCCTTAAAATTCGTTTGGGAAATTACTTATCAATGAATCTAAAACAAGCTTAACAAAGCAAATCAAATTGTTGAATATATAAAAATTTTATGATAATATAAATATATTAATTCGCATATAATTACTAGGAATTAAAAAATATTAAAACCTGATGAAAAAGGAGAGATTTATATTGGCTATATCTACATATAAAGCAAAAACTTTTTTAAAAGAGAACGTGTTAGTAGAAGCTGAGGCAAGAAGTCATAAGGTAATTATCGATGAACCGGAAAGCCTAGGGGGCTCAGATAAAGGAATGAGTCCGGTTGAACTCCTTCTTTCTGCCCTAGGGGCATGCCAGTCAATCGTAGCAAGAACCTATGCGAAAAAATTTGATATAGCTCTTCAAAACTTTTGGGTTGAGGTAGAGGGAGATATTGACATTGACGGATTTCTTGGTAAATCTGATGTGCGGCCAGGGTTTCAAACAATAAGATATACATTTCATATTGAAACAACAGCCCCTGAAGAAAAAATTGAAGAATATAAAGAATATATTGAAGCCCATTGCCCTGTAGGCGATACAATTGCAAATCTAGTTAATCTTGTTTCCACAAATGTAGTTGTTGAGAATCCTGTTAAATAATGTTGTATGATTATCCTTTGTAAAGGATCATTATATGAAGTGGCTGTCTATTTAGACAGCCACTCTTCGTTAAATACACTAATCTAGCATTACTTCCTGAATAACTTATTGCAATCTGTACCTTTACCACATTCCGATCAATTCGGAAGGCCCACTACACAACAGTCCAGCAGTTCGATGGCAGAAATCGCAAACGGTGCGAATGAACTTGCTAACTGGGGAGAATAATTAAATAGCCAAGTGAGATAATTTCAATTAAGATTTTATTATTTTAATATTAAAAGTAATAATGGGGATCCTGCCAATAAATGCATTATTGGCAGGATCCCTTTTATATTTTTAAAATCAATTTATTTAAGAGGCTGGTTGTAAATTTTAAACTATATGCTTAATATCTATATTTTTAAATATAATATTTTTCAATAAATATCTATTATTATATATTTCAAAACCAAAATATGAATATACCTAAAGGTACACAATATTAATTATTTAAAAGTCGGCATCTAAAAATACGCGAATAAAAACAACTGGCCTGATAAGACCTGACTTAAGCAGTTGGAATCATGCTCCTAGACTTTTGCTCTTTTTATATTTTCCTTCATAATGTGTAAAGTATTTCATTTTCGATAAGGTAAATAATGTGATCGCTACCCAAATAAACATAAATGAAATGAAGTGGGTTTTTGAAAAAGTCTCATGGTAAACAAATACTCCAAGAATTAACGTAATCGTCGGTGATAAAAATTGAATAAATCCCAGTGTTGATAAAGGAATTCTCTGAGCCCCTTTGGCAAAGTAGAGAAGCGGTATGGCTGTCACGGCCCCTGCACCAATAAGCAGAAAATCCGTATTAATAGATACGGCTAAAAAGGACTGTACCCCCTTATAAGAAAGTAAGACCATATACAGAAAGGCAATAGGTGTGACGGCCATAGTCTCAAGGGCTAAACCTATATCTGCATCTAACTTGATCTTTTTTTTTGCTAAGCCATACAAACCAAAACTAAGTGCTAGAATAATTGATACCCAAGGAAAAAGGCCGTATGAAATTGTTAGAATCAAAACACCTAATAAGGCAAGAGCAAACGAAACATATTGCGATACTGACAATTTTTCTCTAAAAACAATCATTCCAAGCAAAACACTTACAAGCGGGTTAATGTAGTACCCAAGGCTTGCCTCAACCATATGATCATTATTAACTGCCCATATATAAATATACCAGTTGCCGCTTATTAATAAGGAAGCCACTATTAAGGCTGCCATCAACTTTTTATGTGTTCGAAACCCTTGAATGGTCTCTTTAAATAATCCCCACTTTTTTGTGATTAATAGAATTGCAGCCATAAAGAAGAATGACCAAATAATTCGGTTCGCTAATATCTCTTCTGCGCTGACATGCTGAATAAACTTCCAGTAAATTGGCAGCAAACCCCATATAAAATAGGAAAAGCCCGCATATATAGCACCTTTTTTGACTTCACTTTGATTCATAAGCCTTTTTCCCTCAATTCTTTCTAGTCTCGAAATATATTATAGATGCAGGAACAAGCTTTAATCAATCCTTTTTGATATCGGAAAAATACCGAAAAGTGCAGGCTCAATTGCATGCACTTTAGGGTTTTGTCGCATTTTCCATTTCTTTTTGTCTTAGCTTTACCCTTGAAATGAACTAAATTGGGTCGTAAATAGAAAAATATCAACGCTAATTGATGAAAAAGACGGGCCATTCATCGCCATCAATTGCGCAGCTATACCTGAATCGCTGT
The DNA here is from genome assembly GCF_058792595.1 of Cytobacillus sp. MT66. NCBI lineage: Bacteria > Bacillati > Bacillota > Bacilli > Caryophanales > Bacillaceae > Cytobacillus > Cytobacillus sp. MT66. The sequence continues at coordinate 924 of NZ_JBXAFB010000034.1, read as the reverse complement.
TGGAAAATGAGCTTTTTGCACACATAAAAGGGGCTTTTACAGGTTCAAACGCAAATAAACCACCTGGAGATGAAGAGAAAAGTCACCTATCTCATTAAGAAATATCGTTCCCTCATTAGCCATCTCAAATCTTCCTAATCATTGGGTAGGTAATATACGTGAACTACAAAATGTTGTTCATCACTTTATGCAATTGGAGATGTGATTTGATCACGGTTAAAAGCTTGCCTTCCTATCTAAGTGACCTATATAAAAAGCAAGGTAAACAAGAATGCTCTTCAGCAAATATCGACTGTAACATCCTGCAGAAGAAAGAAACATACGGGAGAAAAGGAGCAAATACTAAAGCTATTGGATCAGCTTGGCAGAGATACGACAGGCAAAAAGAAAGTGGCAGAACAGTTGAACATAAGCCTTCCTACATTGTATAGAAGAATTAGCAAATGAAGATTAAATGATCTTCTTCAGGTATCAGGTATATATTTTGGCCAATTGGGATGGAAGAGTAACAGCAACCTTTGAAGGAGAATCTGCCTTTACAATCACACTGACTGGGTCGGATACTTTCCGATCCTTTTTTATTTGTTTGCATTTTGACTGTTTACTTCTATTAAAAAAAGGAGTAATATAGGAATTCCCTGTGGAAAGGGAAAAGCAGTTATCACTTTTTGTAGGCAAGTATCAATATAAAAAGAAGTTGACTTCGAAGAATTAAAGTGTTATATTATAAAAGTCGCTAATGCGATGTTCGAAATTAAATTTCTTTGAGAAAAATATTTTAAAAGAAGTTGACTTCGAAGAATGAAGATGATATACTAAATCTTGTCGCTGCTTCGGCAGGACAAACAAATAGTTCTTTGAAAACTAAACGAAACAGAAACGCCAACGTAAATTATTTGTCCCGTATGGGACTAAACAAGAGCT
>NZ_JBXAFB010000033.1:0-11191 GCF_058792595.1 Cytobacillus sp. MT66 | reverse complement strand
TGTATTTTTTTTACAATTATTACGTGAGGTGTGTTAAGTGCGCCTTAAAAAGTAAAATCTCTACTTGACATAGTACGATGACACTCCTCGAAATTTGTCGAAAGATTACTAGACAAATAGGGTTGAAGGAAAGCTCTATCGAGAGAGATCTCTATGGGGCTTTTCTTTTTGTATTTTCAGAATATGAAATGTGTTAGAATAAGATTGCAGCTGAATATTGTGAGGGTGGCCAGGTTGTCGTTCTTCTTTCCGCTTTTCGGAAAGGAGGTGATAATCATGGAAACGTTTATAGATTTCTTTCGAGAAGTTCTGAAAGCAATAGTACGTGAGGTTTTTGCGTATTTTTTTCGGAAAAACATTCTAAGAAACGAGAAAACCACCCCGCGCCGTAGGAAGCATAAGGGTGGTTCACAAAAGAATTAATCTGCTTTGACAACCACCACCCTAACGGTAGCAGCTGCATGGAGAAGTGTTAGCGCACTTCTCTTTTTTATTATATGTCCATTATACACGAATTTATTCATTCTTTAAAGGGGAGGAAAAGGCTCGGGTGCTTGTCACACCTCGAAATTTGTCGAAGATTGATAGGCTTGTGGATTGGTAGATTATGATAAAATGTAATTGTGGATTTTTCCTCCCATGACTTCCGCGTTTTTCCCTTTCATTTATAAACTTCCATATACAAATCACATCTTATTTTTTAATATCCATTAAATTTCACCTAAATATTCCTAAGGGGGTTTTTTGATGACGAAAAAAGTATCAAGTATTGGTTTAAAAGGACTTGAGGGTTACCGTGTTCAAGTAGAAGTTAGAATTTCACCCGGTACCGAATCTATGGTAATTGTTGGGCTGCCAGATGCTTCTGTGAAGGAATCCAGAGAACGGGTTATTGCTGCCCTTAGCCATTTTGATTTAGATATTACCGATCAAAAAGTTGTAGTAAATCTTTCACCCTCAGAGCAAAAGAAAAACGGGCCACTGTTTGATTTGGCAATAGCGATTGCTGTGTTAAAAGAATTAAACGTGATCAAACTAGAAGTTCCAATGGATACTGCCTTTATCGGTGCGTTATCACTTGATGGGGTGGTTGTTGCATCTGAGGGAATGCTGCCAGCTTTGATATCGGCAAAAGCGTTGGGGATTAAGAAGGTTTATTTTCCATATGATCCGGCTATCCCGATTCATATGCTGCAGGATATAGAGTGCCATGTTATCCATCATATTGAGGAGGTTGTAAACCATTTGGAAGGCCAGGAAAATCTGCAATTTATCCCAAGTTTCATACCTGAAGATCCCATTTCCATCTTTACAAACCCAACCCAAAAGGATTTCTGCCATGTGATTGGCCATGAGCAGGCAAAACGGGCACTGGAAATTGCTGCCGCAGGTGAACACAATGTACTTATGAGTGGCCCGCCTGGGTGTGGAAAGAGCTTGCTTGCTGAAACCTTCTCTTCTATTCTGCCGCCATTAACTAATCACTCCCAATTAGAAGTCATGAGCCTTTACCAGCTAGCTGGGGAAAGCAGGGCTTCTCACCAAGCAGCCCCGTTCCGGCATCCACATCATTCCGCATCTTCCGTTGCTATTATTGGGGGTGGTTCAAGACCGAGACCTGGTGAAATATCACTTGCCCATCATGGGGTATTGTTTCTTGACGAAATAGCTGAATTCACCAAAAAGACCCTTGATATGCTTCGCCAGCCGCTTGAGACTGGTAAAGTGACAATTAGCAGGGCGCATTCAACAGTCACCTATCCTGCCTCATTTATCCTAATTGGTGCAATGAATCCATGCCCTTGCGGATATCTTGGGTCTAATCATCATTACTGCACTTGTTCAGAAAAACAAATTCAAACCTATCGGAATCGTTTGTCAGGACCAGTCCACGATCGAATAGATATTTTACTATCGTTGCAGTCTGTTAGTCTTGAACAAGGAATGAAAACCGAGGAGGGGTCAATGGAAATTAGGAAACGGATCGAAAAGGCCCGAAAGATACAATTTCAGCGCTATCAAACGGAATGTACAAATGCAAAAGTCTCGTTTGAAATCATACGGGATACAAGCCCTTTAACAAATGACCAGCAAAAGATGATCACAAAGGTCGCATCTAAGCAGAATTGGAGCAACCGCGTCCAAATCAAAATTATTCGGCTTGCAAGAACGATCTCTGATCTTAATGGGGAAAATATGATTACAGATAAAGCAATCTGGGAAGCGATGACACTTAGAAGATGGGGTCTACATAAACAACATTCGATTGCGAGGGAAAATTAAATGTCACGTCAAAAAAGAATATGGATTCCGAATCGTTTCTATCATATTGTTTGCCGTGGAAACCGACGAGATCCTCTTTTTCGAAATGCCACAGACTTTCAAGCTTTCCTCTATATTCTTCATCAGCTCCATGAACAAGTCTCCTTTGAAATTGCTTCTTACTGTTTAATGACAAATCATTATCACCTTCAAATCCGTTCACAAAATGTTCCTTTTTCCAGGCTCATGTCGCTAATTAATAAAAGATATGCTAATTACTATAACACTAAGTATCGCCTAACCGGACATGTATATGAAAAACGCTATTATGACAAAATCATTGAAGATAAAGAAGGAATGCTAGAAGTCAGCCGCTATATTCATTTAAACCCTGTCGAGGCAAAAATGATCAGGCAACCGGAAAACTATCCATGGAGCAGCTTTTATCTTTATAAGTATCCGAAATCCTTACCGCCTAAGTTTATGAACATGGCCATTTTACTAGCTTATTATGAAGGAACAAAGGAGCAGCAAAGGGAAAAGTATTGCCAAAGTGTGATAAATGATAATGTAAAAATGGTTGAGTAGAAAGAAGGGGCGGGGAGTTTCAATTCTTCCAATGACCGTATCGAATCAGACTCATATTTTTCCAGAGAAGTCCTTAGACATAGGGGGGACAATTTTATATTATACTATCAATAGAGGTGGATAAAATGGATGAAAAAATTCTAGAGCTTCTCGCAGAAATGAATAAAGAATTAAAGGGCTTGAAATTAGAGATGAAAGAATCTAATACTAAAATACACAACTTGAAATTAGAGACGAAAGAATCTAATACTGAAATACACAACTTGAAATTAGAGATGAAAGAATCTAATACTGAAATACACAACTTGAAATTAGAGGTGCAAAAATCTAATATTGAAATACACAACTTGAAATTAGACACGAAAGAATTTAAAACTGAAATGCACAATCGGTTTGACAAGCTAGAAGCAAAACTTGATGGTGTTGGTGATCAGTTTGAACGAACAAATGAATCAAGAATTGATGAGTTTGAGTTTATTGCTGACAAAGTAAATAAATTAGAGAAGGAAATTTATTTCCTAAAGAAACAAGAATAACAACTAAAAATGATCCTGAGACCTGGTGCCTTTCCCCACCCGAAAATTTTGAAACTTTAGTAGATGAATAGGGGTTGAAGGAAAGCTCTGCGGAGACGGGGCTTATATTAACTATGAGCAAATATGAACTAAATATTGTGAGGTAGCAAGGTTATCTCACTTTACGTATGTTTTCTCTTTGCAGATATTGAAATGTTTTCAAATGAATTAATAAGTTAAGGGATTTACTCAAAAAAGTAAATCCCTTGTTTTGGAGAAAGATATCCCTGGGCTGCGTACTAATTAATCTCTTTCACCGTTCCTGATGCAAGTGTATTCCCCGCACTATCTCTAATAGTAGTATTATCAGTAGTCTGAATTACAATTTTCCCAGAAGTAAAAAGGCCATCCTCATTTTGAATAAGAATCAGTTCCTTACTGCTGCTAGTCTTTCCTACTGTATATTGGCTAGCTGTTAATGGCTCTTGGTCATTGATAGTAATAACGAAATTCCCCTGCCCACTGTCTGGCAACTCGATATTTTCCGAGAATGTCAGTTTAATATAATTGCCCCTATCTATTACAGCACTAGTTAAAACAGGCTTTGTGTTCTCTTTAAGATTAACAGTGGCAGAATAGTTGTTCATTGTATTTCCGGAAAGATCTTTGATATTCTTTGCTGTAATTGTGTAATTGCCTGATGTTGTGATAATGCCCTCAGCCAGTTTAATAGTAACCACCTTTTTGTCTGCGCTTACGTTGAATGATGTTTCGCCTGTTAATGTCTTTCCGCCAACCGTATAGTTCGCAGGATTTGTCACGGTTTCCTCAGCCACTGCCTCGCTAAAGACAGCAATGAATACTCCATTTTCACCGGAAGACAGGAATGTTACTGTTGGCTTTTCGGTATCCTCTTTTTTCGTAACGGTAGTAGCAAAAGCTGTGTTGTTATTTTGTGAGATGGATTGATCTTTTACAGCACCTGCAGCCACATTAATGGTATAGACGCCATCAGGAAGGTTTTTGGCATCTATGATCATTTTGTTGTCTTTGTTTGCCTTAAGTGTAATCGTCACTACTTCATTTTTTTGATTATAGACAGTTACATTGCTTGTTGAAGGTGTGCCTGACTTCAAAGGTTCACTTAATGACAGCTGAATCTCTTTTGCATTTTTATCATAGGCAGCGCTGACAAATCGTGGTGGTGTAGTATCTTTGGTGAGGGTCACGGTCTGATCTGTTGTTTTACCTGAATTGCCTTCCACATCCTTATAATCTTTCACCTGTACATTTAATCTTACTGCCGTTTCATTTGTTCCATAGATGGATGTTGGCAGCTCGACATCGAAGGTTGTTTTCTTGCCGTCGGAGACATCCTTTACAGAAGAAGGCCGAATGGTTAAATTCCCCTTTTTTATAACCAAATGACTGTAGCTTGAAAAAGAAGCTAAAGGTTCGCTAAATTCAATGGTAATCGTCTTTTCATCCTTCACATCGATATCTTTCACAATTGGTGAAATCGTATCTGCAGCTGGATTATAAGTAAAGCTGCTTCTATACGTATTCATTGTATTTGGTGTGTAGACGACTAAATCTTTTGCTCCAGAGACTACAATGGAATAAGACCGGCCTTTTCGTAAACCCAACCCATCGAGTGCTGATTTTTGAATAATGACTGTATCTGAATCACTTGAAAGAGGGACCGATTTGACCGTTTTGCCGTCAATGGAAATCGCCAATGGTGAATCCTCGTCAATAAGCTCCGAAAATTGGATTTCAATGTTTCCGTTTGTCAGTGATTTGACATCAGTCACGGTTGGTTTTGTGCTATCAGAGAAAGTAAAGGTTGTGACTGCATCTTCTTTTCCTAATGCTTCATAATTAGCGGTTTGAATATTCCTTTTTACCGTGACGGTATAGGATGAATTCGTATAGAGTGGATCGTTCAATTCGATAACGGCTGTTTTTTTATCATCAGAAAGTTTTACGTTTTTAATCGAACGGCCGGAAACGGTGTAATTCGACGTATTTTCGGCTGCATTTGTGCTATAGCCGGCCAGCATTGCCCGATTGAATTCAACTTTGATCCGTTTTGGTTCTGCAGCACTGATTTTGTTTACCTTAGGTATAAGGTTGGTATCAATAGCGTTTAAGCGATCGGTTAATGTCTTTTTGATGACAGGGTTATCTACATATTTTAAATACTTTTTCGCTTCTTCTATATGCTTGTCTGCTTGGGCAGTATTTTTAGCGGCAATTGCTTTTGATGCAAGGTCAAGCTCAATTTTTACCGTAACAGCATAGATGGCACTGTCGCGCACCTTTTCAGCTGATTGCTTGTATTGGGCGCGGATAAGGTCACGGGTTGATTTGCCATAGACTCGATCTAAAAGGATGGCTTGCTTGCGGATTTCCTTTGAAAGCTCATGGTAGGTCTTTTCGGTCTCGTCATTGATTAGATCACGATCTAGCTGGTAGGCAAGTGCCTGCTGTTTCACTTTGATTTTTTCACCAGCTGTAATGGCATCGATGTAATGCATGGTCCGATTGATATGGAGCAGGACATTTGCTTCAAGATCTGCCAGATATTTGGTCTTTTGGGCTGCAGGCAAGGTATTTACAGCATCTAACGCTTGGATATATGCTCCTTTTGCCGAGTTGTATTGAGCCCATGGGCGAGTTTTTCCGTCTGCGGTTCCTTCGATGGAGATTGCCCATTTTAATACGGTTCCAGCATCCTTAGCTGCTTTCACAAGTTTTTCAGCCTGGCTTACTGTAGCAGCATCAGCAGGTGAAGCTGCAACAAAAGCTGATGCGGCAATTGTTGAGGCGCTTACTACCTTCATCACTTTCCCTTTGTTCATAGATATCCTCCTGGATTTGTAATGTATGGCAAAAATGGTATACTAATCCTATTTTAGAGGATTCCTGCAAATAGTTGAATAGATAAATAGAGCTAAGAGAGGAAATATTGAATTTTTAAGAATTGAGGGCGTGATTTCAATCTAAGAGGTTAAAAGGGGATTAGTAAAGGGATCTACTCTACAAAAGCAAATCCCTTCGTATATTTTTATACAGCCGCTGGAGCAGCTGCCGCTTTTCTTGCGCCCAATTCCTGGTCTAGCAGCAATAGGGCGGATGTATTATTGTCAGCAAGTCTGAGTCTGTCAACAATGGTTTTGACTTGAGCTTCTTCATCAATTTGTTCGCGTAAAAAGTCTTGAATGATAACAGCAGCTTGCGGGTCTGTTTGGCTGACAAAGTTATAAGCTTGACGGTAGGAGTTGGTCACAAATTGCTCGTGCTGTAAAACCCTTTGGAAGGTTTCTAATGGTGTGCCGAAATCGCTTGGCTGAGCGGGGATGTTCGCTAGCTGCACGGTACCATCTCGATTAATGACAAAGTCAATAAGTGTCAGCATATGGGTCCTTTCTTCATCCGACTGCAACCTTAACCAGTGGGCCATTCCTGTAAAGTTTTGCTTTCCCATATATGCAGACATGGCCAGATACATGGTCGTTGATAGGTGCTCGATTTGAATTAATTGATTAAAAAGCCTTTGAAGTTCCTCGTTCATCTTCACTTCTCCTTTTAAATATATAGTCATCCCCATTGTATGTAAAGGTCATGGAAAAGGGCTTGTGTCCTGTAAAAAAATGCTGTCAGTTCACATAAAAAACTGCACCCCATGTTTGGGGTGCAGTATATTACGTCGCAAGTATAAAGCTTGTTTTCAAAAATTCGACAACCAGTACCTCTAAGAAAAGAAGTACATTACTTTCCATTCAATTCCTTTAGCTTTGCCTTAGAAGGTGTCTTATATTCCACATATCCCTTCATATTCGTTATATAATAACCCCCGCCAAGCCCATACTGTCCGCCGAATTTGTTGTCATAGCGGTACACACGGTATTGCTCACCAGGCTTAAGTACTCTTTCAAAAACTAGTTTATCGCCTTCGCGTTTCCAAAGGTTAATTGGCTTTTTGACAGTTATTTTACCGATTTGGCCATTTTTCATTAGCAGGCCATCCCAATAGACTTTTTTCCCAGGTTGGGCAGGTTTGCTTACTTCTTCAGCAATTTCGCCTGTTTTTACCCATTGAGCGATATCGGAAATGAACTCTTGCGGGACGTTTCCAGGTGCCATATATTCGGTCATTCCATCCGCTTTTCCTTTATAGTCTACAAGCATATGGAACATGTCAGGGTAAAGCTTGTAATCGACATTGTCACGGTTCTTAAGGGCTTGTTTCCAGGCTTCGAGCTCTGAAGGCGGAACTTGAATATCCTTGCCTCCCTGTAAGAGAAGGGCTGGAACGGTTTGCTTCTTCATCGGTTCTGATGGAACGAAATCGCGAAGGCTAAACCACCAATAAGGTGTTGATAATTGGAAGCCAGCCGGCAGATTATCAAGAGAATACTGCGGATCATCCAGTAAGGCGAATTGTTCCTTAAAGAATGCCGCTTGTGCTTCTGCAGCCTTTATTTGCTCAGCAGGTAAATTCAATTCTTTCGCTCTTTTTACTTGCTCTTCGGTTTGCCAAAGCATAAGCTCATGGAACTTGCCAGCAGGCCCAGCAGCACCAATAACTCCTTTAATATCTTTTTGCTTGTCATTTTCAACAATCATCGGAAGGGCAAATGCTCCTTGGCTATGGCCGAACACAAAGATATTATCTTTATCGATTTCAGGCATTGTCTTCAATTTTTCAACAGCTAAATTTGCATCAATCACAGTCTCATCTTGGATAGTAAACTTCGGTGTTAAATAGGATTTAATCGCATGGGTGTAGGTTCTTTTATCATAACGAAGGACAGCAACTCCTTCATTGGCAAGTCCGACAGCGATGTCGCGGAATGGCTTTAATGATGCAATCGTGGCATCCATATCATGAGCTCCAGACCCTTGAACTAGGACAACAACCGGAAACGGGCCTTTGCCCTTTGGCATTGTTAGCACGCCAGGGAGGGCAAATTCACCTTCGCCAACAACAACCTGTTTTTCAGTATATTTTTCCGGATGGTTGTAGGAAGGGTTCGTGTATTTTCCCGGTATTGCATACGTATTGAACAGAATGTCATCAACCTTACCTGCAGCATCAATGTGCAAGATAACTTCGTAAGAGCCTTGTTCAGTTGTTACAGTGAATGTAGCATTAGTATGTATAGTATTCTTCGTGATGTTTTTAAATGTTACATCTGTTACTTTGCCAAATTGTCCGGTAAGACCCGTAATGAGACCAGGGAGCTGTTCTTTCGGCAGTTTAGCCTGAAGGTTTTTGCTTAAATGTTCATAGGAAGCGTCCCAATTGCCTGTTTTGAAAATCTCTGCAAATTCCTTTGTTTTGTCTGTAAAATTAACTTGATTAACCGTTTCTGCGGCAGCAGCCTTTTGCTCCACTACCGTTAGGCTGCTCATAATGCCTGATAGACCAATCGTCCCTGCAAGTGCTACTTTTCCAAGCGAAATCATTACCTTATTACCCATCCAAATTCCTCCTCTATTTTCCTCTATAATATATACGATTGACCTATGAAAAAAGTTCGCCTTTTCTGAAAATATTTTCAATAGATTAATAGAAATATTGGAAAAACAATCCACTCGGACTAGTAAATTTTGCTATAATGGGTGAAAGAAGGGAGAAGATTGGATGAAGAGAAAGATATTAATGATGATTGCAATCCTTCCAATATTCTTATCGCTGGGACAGCCTGGTGTGTTTGCGGAAGAAAATGTTAGCGGCGGAATTGAAGAAATCATCGAGGATGGGAACGGATACGAAGAGGAAGTGGAGTTTGAGGAAAACGAAGACAATATTAAAAACACCGAAGATGAGGATAAAAACTCCACATTGATCGGACCGCAAGTTTTTCAAACCTCAGCACTGACAGCAGCAGCTGGCTCAGATTACTTCGGAAACTCCTATATGTATTTTGTGATGCATGGAACACCTTCTGCTTTAACCGTGGTTGATTTGAATACCAATCAGGTAAAGCATACCTTTACTTTGTCCAACTCCACGAGTGCATGGGGACTAGATGTCGATGAAGATGGAACTGTCTGGGTTGGCGGTACAACAGATGGAAATGTATACAGCTATAATCCGAATACAGACCAGTTTCATGATCATGGCAATGTGCTGACACTGCCTAAGGATACAGCGATTCAGGATATTGATGCAGCCGATGGAGTTGTCTTTGGCTCTACAGCCTATGGCGGTAATGTGTTTAAGTTTGATCCATTTACAGAAGAGCTGGAGAATTTCGGTCAAGCGATGTACCGAAAGGAATTTGCCAAGTCGCTTGCTTATGATGAAGACAGTCATTCTTTATTTGTCGGTGTAGGGTCAAAGGCTGATTTGGTTAAAATTGATTTAGAAACAAAGAAAAAGACGGCGTTTTTACCAAATGAGTATAAAGATGATAAGTATGTAAGAGATATTAGAATTATAGGAAATGAAATCTATGCAAGAATGGACCCATCTAACCGCTTGGTGATTTTTGATAAGGAAACACTAGAGGAGACAGGAAGTCTTGAATTGAACTCCAGAACGGTTTCTTTAAAATCTCCAATGGAGGATACGATTTATTATTCGAAAAATAACACCCTATATAAATATGATTTAACGACACAGGAGGAAACTTCTCTGTGGGTTCCTTTATTAACAGGAACTGAGTTGCTTTCGCTAGACTTTGTTGAATTAAATGATCCTAATTATCCAGGTTACACACTTGTTGGCCTGATGGATAACGATGGAAATGTCTTAAAGTATAATCTTGAAACGGGCTATTATGAAATTTCTTTATTAGACTTGCCTGCACAGCCGGTGACGCTTTATACCATGATTCATGATGAAAAAAGAGAAAATGTATTTATCAACGGATATATGTCCGGTGGTTTAGCCATTTACAATCCGAAAACGAATCAGTCCAAGCTGTTCCAGGATATTAGCCAGATTGAATCAATGACGGTTTTGGGTGATAAGCTTTATTTAGGAGCTTATCCAAATGCCAGAGTTCTTGAGTTAGATCTAACACAGCCCTGGGGCCTTATGAATCCAAGGACATTAATGAGGCTTGGCGAATATGGCCAGTCACGTTCAACAGCCATTGCTGCTGATGAGAAGCTTGGCAAAGTATTTGTTGGTACCTACCCAGAAACAAGCATGGGCGGCGGGGCATTAGCAATCTATGATTTAAAAGAAGATAAATATGAAGTATTTGAGAATTATATTTATAACCAAAGTATTGTTTCATTATATCGTCATAAGGAATTTGTCTATGGCGGAACATCGATTCATGCAAATTACAAAGTAAACGAGCGCGGAGCAAGATTCTTCCGTTTTAGACCAGATTGGCCAGAGCAGAAGGAATATATCCATCTTCCAGTGGATGCTAGTATGATTACAAGCATTATGGCTGATAAAAACGGAACTGTATGGGCGATGGCTGACGGTACACTTGTTTCTTATAACCCTGAGACAAAGGAAATACGTACAAAGCAGGTCTTAGAACTAATTTCCGGACGTTTCCGTAATGCGAAGATTATTGAAGGCATCGATGGAAATATCTATGGAACGGTTGAAGGAAAGCTATTTAAGGCAGATCCAAAAACATTAGAGGTAGAAATTTTAAAAGATGAAGGTGCTAATGAGCTTGCTCAGGATGCACAAGGAAATCTGTATTTCCGTAATCAAGCTGATTTATGGAAGTACACGTTAACTACCGAAGAAGAGAAGTAAGTTTGAAAAGAGGCTGGGACATAATTAGCTTCAAATAGTGACAAAGGAGAATTTGAGTTCACTCAAATTCTCCTTTGTCTAT
>NZ_JBXAFB010000032.1:0-11605 GCF_058792595.1 Cytobacillus sp. MT66 | reverse complement strand
AAAGCCTGTGAAATTTTACTCGTTGTAAAATTTCACAGGCTTTTTCATTTCAGAGGAGGGTTTTGTCCCAGCCTCTTGTTTATTTTAAAATTAACTGCCGTGCACCTTCCGTCGACTGACGCCCATAAGCGTTACTTATGCAGTTAGCTCGGCCCAGGCAACCCTGCGGCACATGGGAGCGTCCACTTAATGCTGCTTCCTTCCGGACCTGACATGGTTCATGGATTCCCATTGCGCAGGACCCAGGCGTCAACACCACTTACATAAGGCAGGCCCTACAGACAGCCAGCCTCGGGAAGGGATTCAGCCTCGCTAGAGCGGATTGCGAGTACAGGGCACCGCTACCTCCCCGCCTAGCACGGCAAAGTTGAAACCATATTTAGTTGTGTCATCCTGTGACACATTTATAAGTATACAAGCTATCTGGAGAAAAATCAATTCTTACAAACTGTCAATTTCTGTATGATCACCCAGCATGCTTTCTTTCCTCTTCTTTTCTTCCTTTTTCCGCATACGGAGGTTTCTGAAAAAATCAGATAGCAATTCACCGGTTTCCTTTTCCAGAACTCCTGATACCAATTCGCTCTGATGATTAAAGCGGCTATCCTGCAAAAGATTCATTAAGGTGCCTGCACAGCCGCCTTTAGGATCCTTTGCCCCATACACCACCTTTTTAATACGTGAAAGGACAATGGCGCCCGAACACATTGGACATGGCTCGAGAGTCACATAAAGAACTGCATCTTCAAGCCGCCAAGTTCCGAGTTTCTGGCATGCCAGATCAATGGCAAGCAGTTCTGCATGGGCTAAGGAATTCTGATTTTTCTCCCTTAAATTATGTGCCCTGGCTATTATTTCACCATTTAAAACAATAATGGCACCAATTGGCACCTCGCCGATCTGTTCAGCTTTTTTTGCCTCCTTGATGGCTTCGAGCATATATTTCTCATCCGATTCTTCAAATTGCGGCATTTTTATAATCCATCCTTTTATTTTTCGAAAATATTATAACATGACTTTGCTAGCCTACTCATAAAATGGTGGTAGTGCTCATTGTATTAAAGGAGGGCTTAAATTTGCAAATTCACGTTATTTTGCCAAACCAAACACTAACCGGTATTGCACAGGCATATGGTACAACTGTTAATGATATTGTTGAAGCAAATGAACTGCCAAACCCCAATAATCTTGTCGTTGGCCAGGCGCTGGTTATTCCAATAGTCGGGCGTTTCTATTGGGTTCAAAGCGGGGACAGCTTATTTTCTATTGCCAGAAGATTTGACATGTCATATCAGGAATTGGCTTCTATAAATGGGATATCAGTGAATACTCCTCTTCGGATAGGTCTAAGATTATATATTCCGCCGAGACCAAAGCCGCAAGCAGAATTCAATGCTTATGTAGAGCCAAGAGGGACATCTGTTGCCCCCAATCTTGAAGAAAGCGCAAGAAACGCTGCCCCCTATATAACCTATCTGGCCCCATTCAGTTTCCAGGCCCTTAGGGACGGCACCTTAAAGGAACCGCTCCTGAATAATTTTCCATCTATCGCCCGCACTAATAACAATGTATTAATGATGGTTATAACAAACCAAGAAAATGATCAGTTCAGCAGCGAACTAGGCCGAATTCTATTAACGAATATGGATATTCAAAATAAATTTTTAGATAATATCGTTGCAACTGCGCAGAAATATGGCTTCAGAGATATCCATTTTGACTTTGAACGCTTGCGCCCCGAGGATCGGGAAGCCTATAACCAGTTTTTAAGAAAAGCAAAAGACCGTTTCAAACAAAATGGCTGGCTCATTTCAACCGCATTGGCGCCAAAGACTAGCGCCGCACAGCAAGGGGAATGGTATACCGCCCACGACTATAAGTCCCACGGTGAAATTGTTGACTTTGTTGTCATTATGACCTATGAATGGGGATACAGCGGCGGCCCGGCAATGGCTGTTTCGCCTATTGACCAGGTCAGAAGAGTATTAAACTATGCAATAACAGAAATCCCTTCGTCAAAAATTTTGATGGGGCAAAATCTATACGGATATGATTGGACCCTTCCATTTGTTCAAGGGACAGTTGCTAAAGCCGTCAGTCCCCAGCAGGCCATTCAAATTGCTGCACAAAACAATGTTGCCATTCAATATGACACAAAGGCACAAGCGCCTTTCTTTAAATACACAGATTCAGAAGGCAAAGAGCATGAAGTATGGTTTGAGGATGCCCGCTCCATCCAGGCGAAATTTGATTTAATTAAAGAACTAAATCTGAGGGGAATGAGCTATTGGAAACTGGGGCTTTCCTTCCCGCAAAACTGGCTATTGATTGTGGAGAACTTTAATGTTGTGAAAAGAACGCAATAAACAGCTGCCGCTAAAGGCAGCTGTTTTTTTTACTTGTTTTTCCAGATAAAAACCAATCCCCTTCCCGTTTCTGTGTATGATAAAATAACTTTTGTGTCATTTTTTTAAGAAATTATACAGATTAAGTATAGACACCCAATTAAGAAGCAGGAGGACCTTTTCATGGGGGAAGTACCGTTTATCACTATTGAGGGGCCTATAGGTGTTGGAAAGACATCTTTAGCAAAGGCCATTTCCGCTCATTTTAACTTTCATCTACTGAAAGAAATCGTCGACGAAAATCCATTTTTGGGGAAATTTTATGAAAATATTGAGGAATGGAGCTTTCAAACAGAAATGTTTTTCCTCTGCAACCGTTATAAACAGCTAGCAGATACGAAAGCTCATTTATTAAATAATAATAAACCGGTTGTATCTGATTATCATATATTTAAAAATCTTATCTTTGCTAATCGCTCATTGAATCAGGAAGAATATCTAAAATATATAAAAATCTATGATATCTTAACTCACGATATGCCCGTTCCCAATGTCATCGTTTATTTGCATGCCAGTCTTGATACGCTTCTAGAGCGCATTAAAAAGAGAGGACGGGACATTGAAAAAAATATTAGCCCTCTTTATCTGGAGGCACTTTCCAATGACTATGAGCAGGCAATGAATACATTTGCCGCACAGAATCCGAATGTAACCATCCTCCGATTTAATGGAGATGAACTGGACTTTGTAAAAAACAGCAATGATCGAACCTATATATTCAATTCTCTTCAAAACTTATTAGAAAAAGGAGCCAGCCTTGATGAACCTCAGAGATAAATACAGCATTCCTGCTACTTCAGTCATAACGATTGCCGGTACTGTCGGAGTCGGAAAGTCTACAATGACGAATGCTCTAGCAAAAGCATTGCAGTTTCGCACATCATTCGAAAAAGTAGATACAAACCCTTATTTAGATGACTTTTACGCAGATTTCAGCCGCTGGAGCTTTCATTTGCAGATTTATTTTCTCGCCGAGCGCTTTAAAGAACAGAAACGTATTTTTGAATATGGCGGAGGCTTTGTCCAGGATCGTTCTATTTATGAAGACACAGGGATCTTTGCAAAAATGCATTATGATAAGGGGAACATGTCCAAGGTAGACTATGAAACATATACAAGCCTGTTTGACGCAATGGTCATGACCCCCTATTTCCCTCATCCAGATCTTTTAATTTATTTAGAAGGATCCATTGATGATATTCTAGAGCGCATCAAGGAGAGAGGACGGCCAATGGAACAGCAAACGCCTGTGGCATATTGGAGGGAAATGCATCAACGGTATGAAAACTGGATCAATTCCTTCAATGCCTGTCCTGTATTACGATTAAATATCAACGACTACGATATTAAAAATAATCATGATTCGGTTGAACCAATTATTGAAAGAATCTCCCGCTTCTTGGAGCAAACACAATTCCTTAAGAAATAGCTGCCTTAAAAAGGCAGCTATTCTTGTTTAGTTCAAAAAAAGCCACTGCAAATCTGCAGTGGCTTTTTCTCCAATTTATGCGCATGGTTAGATATCAATCATATGGAGGAGGAAGAGGGATTCGAACCCCCGCGCGGTTTGACCCGCCTGTCGGTTTTCAAGACCGATCCCTTCAGCCAGACTTGGGTATTCCTCCGTATCGACAAGTAGTACTATAACATTGTTTTTTATTAAAGTCAATAAATAAAAAAATATTTTTCTGGACGGAGCTATCCGCCCAGAAATATAAATTTTTTTATTATTTTATAACCTCTTTATTCCCCATATAAGGCCGCAATACCTCAGGAATAATAACACTGCCATCCTCCTGCTGATAGTTCTCCAATATTGCTGCAACCGTACGGCCAATCGCAAGTCCTGAGCCATTTAGTGTATGAACAGGCTCTGGCTTTGCTTTTAGATCACGGCGGAAGCGAATATTTGCTCTTCGCGCCTGGAAACTTTCAAAATTACTGCAAGAAGAAATTTCTCTGTAGGTGCCGTAGCTTGGTATCCACACTTCAATATCATACTTTTTGGCAGCTGTAAATCCAAGGTCGCCTGTACACATGCTCATAACACGATATGGAAGCCCCAGAAGCTGAAGGACCTTTTCAGCATTCTTTGTAAGCTTTTCTAATTCTTCATAAGAATCTTCTGGCTTAACAAATTTAACAAGCTCTACCTTATTAAATTGGTGCTGGCGGATTAATCCGCGTGTATCTCGGCCGGCAGAGCCCGCTTCTGACCGGAAGCACGCGCTGAAAGCAGCATAATAAATTGGCAGCTGATCAGCACTTAAAATTTCATCTCTATGCATATTCGTCACAGGCACTTCTGCAGTTGGAATAAGGAAATAATCTTCGCTTTCAATTAAGAAGGCGTCTTCTTCAAACTTTGGAAGCTGTCCTGTTCCAGTCATGCTGGCACGATTGACTAAATACGGAGGCAGAACTTCTGTATACCCATGCTCTTCTGTATGAAGATCAAGCATGAAGTTAAATAAGGCACGTTCCAGGCGGGCACCTAGCCCTTTATAGAAAACAAACCGGCTGCCTGTTACTTTTCCCGCACGTTCAAAGTCTAGAATATTAAGCTGATCCGCAACTTCCCAGTGTGGCTTTGGTTCAAATTTAAAGTCTCGAATTTCTCCCCATTTCCATGCTTCCACATTGTCATCTTCTGTCTCCCCAACTGGCACGCTTTCATGAGGGATGTTTGGAATGCTTAGCATGAGCTGATCAAGTTCTTCTTCAACGACACGAAGCTCATCATCAAGCACTTTAATTTTGTCGCCAACCTCTCTCATTTCTTTAATAAGATGGTCTGCATCCTGTTTATCGCGCTTTAATGCTGCAACCTGCTGAGAAACCTCATTTCGTTTGCTCTTTAATTGTTCTGCCTGGACAATCAGTTCGCGCCGCTTCCCATCCAAATCTTCAAACTTCCCTAAATCGGTCAGGTCCTCTCCTCTGTGTTCAAGCTTCTGTTTTACCTCTTGAAAATTGGCTCTTAGATATTTAATATCCAGCATCTGACTTCCTCCTTACTAATTTTATCAAACACAAAAAACTCCCGTCCCTAAAAAGGGACGAGAGTTACCCGCGTTGCCACCCTAGTTGAAGACAAATAATGCCTTCCACCTTAAATAAATAACGGATTTATCCGAAGGTACTTACTTTCCAGAAAGTCTGGTGTTCTGTACCTTACTCAAGGATGGATTCACAGGTTTCAAACACCGATTTTCACCAGCCATCGGCTCTCTAATGATTGAACATCCCGTTACTAGTTCCTATCATTGCTTTAGCTATAAGAATTTGTAATTCATAATGTACTATAATTATCAGCAGTTTTCAACTGAAATATGCAAAGATTTTATTTAGCTTCTTTGATCATATTGATAAAATAAGCAGTTATGCGGTCGTCATTAGTTAATTCCGGGTGGAAGGAGCATCCAAGATATTGTCCTTCACGTGCTGCAACAATACGTCCATCATATTTGGCAAGAACCTCAACATTCTCCCCAGCTTGTACAATATGTGGAGCACGGATAAACACTGCCTCAAAATCCTCAGCTACACCTGCAATGTCCAATTTTGCCTCAAAGCTATCCACTTGGCGGCCAAAAGAGTTTCTTTCCACAAGCACGTCCATGACCCCAATATGTGGCTCATCATAGCCATTTAGATGCTTTGCCAGCAAAATTAGTCCTGCACAAGTACCGAACATGGGCTTACCTGACTGGGCAAAACTTTTAAGGCTATCCATAAAATCATACTTGTCAATTAAGCGCCTCATTGCTGTACTCTCTCCGCCGGGAAGGATCAATCCATCAACCTCATCAAGCTGTTCCTTGCGCTTAATGACAACGGCCTCAGCACCGCAATTCTCAACTGATCGAACATGCTCTCTAACTGCCCCTTGCAGGCCGAGTACTCCAACTTTTATCATGTGAATTCCCCTTACCAGCCGCGGTCCTGCATGCGAGCTTCTGGAGCCAAAGTTGAAATTTCAATTCCTTTCATTGGCGTTCCAAGCTCTTTGGAAAGTTCCGCGATCAGCTTATAATCTTGGTAGTGTGTTGTAGCTTCTACAATAGCTCTTGCAAATTTTGCTGGGTTTTCTGACTTAAAGATACCAGATCCGACGAATACGCCGTCTGCACCTAATTGCATCATTAGAGCGGCATCTGCTGGTGTGGCAACACCGCCGGCAGCAAAGTTAACAACTGGCAGGCTTCCATGACGCTTAATTTCAAGAAGCAGTTCATACGGTGCACCTAGAAGCTTTGCTTCCGTCATTAACTCATCTTCATCCATGGCTACTACCTTGCGAACCTGTGCATTAACCTTGCGCATATGACGAACTGCTTCAACAATGTTGCCTGTTCCTGGCTCACCTTTTGTACGAAGCATAGAAGCTCCTTCTCCAATACGTCGTGCAGCTTCTCCTAAATCACGGCAACCGCAAACAAATGGTACTGTGTATTCCTTTTTATTTAAATGAAACTCTTCGTCGGCAGGAGTTAATACTTCACTTTCATCTATATAATCTACTCCCATTGCCTCTAAAACACGTGCTTCTACGATATGTCCAATACGTGCTTTAGCCATAACTGGAATCGTAACAGCATTCATAACCTCTTCGACGATTCGAGGATCAGCCATTCTTGCTACACCGCCAGCTGCACGAATATCAGAAGGCACCCGTTCAAGTGCCATTACTGCAACAGCACCAGCCTCCTCAGCAATTTTCGCCTGCTCTGCATTAACAACGTCCATAATGACGCCGCCCTTTTGCATTTCTGCCATTCCACGTTTTACACGATCTGTACCTGTATTCATAATGCTCCCCCTTTTTTATGCCATCTCTTGATGGTTTGAAAATTTTCTTAAAATAAGATAAAGGAAAATATTACATCAATTTAAATCAGAACAATAATAATTATCTTTCCCTAATGAAAAATAAACTACAAAAAGGGATTCCTGTCAAGACAAGAATCCCCTTTTATCGACTAAAACCAACCTTTTACAGTTGAGGAAATCCCTCCAAATACGTTGCCAAAGAAACTGCCAATTCCGCGCATCATCAGTACGAACCAGTTTGCTTTTTCCACGTCTTGGGACGCAACGACATCCACCTTAATAGATTTGCTGCCGTTTTCACTTAAGAAATCTAATGACTTTCCATCCTTTGATTCAATGGTTAATGTACCAACCTTTTCACCTTTCTTAACCGGTGCAGTCAGTTCACCTTTATCATTTAACTTCTTTTTATCAAAAGTAATTACAGGCTTATAGTTTTCCTTTTCACCATTCTTAATAGGCATTGAGATGGCATCTTTTGTCTCAATAGCCACTTTATCTTCTTTTCCCTTTGTAACAGGCAGAGTCTTCTTGCCCTTTACCTGATACCCTTCTTTAATAATCTCTTCTTGATTAAAATTATTAAAAGCAAAATTGAACATTTTAGCTGTTTCATCGAAACGTACTTTTTTATCATTGATGCCGCCGTTTTTATCACGGGCATTCATAATAACGGTAATATACCGAGTTCCATTTCTCTCGGCTGTTCCAGTAAAGCACAAGCCTGCAAATTCAGTTGTACCTGTTTTTAATCCGTCAACGCCCTCATACTCGAAAACTAACCCTGGAAGCATCCAGTTCCAGTTTTCCATATTAATTTCATCATCTGTCCCTTCTCTGAACTTCATCTTTGGCGTACTAGCTGTTTCTAAAATTTCCGGAAAGTCCTTTAGTAACCGGGCAGCTAATTTCGCCGTTGCTCTAGCCGACATTACATTCTCTTCATCGGCATTTCCTACAGAGTGATAGCCCATTAAATTGGAGTTATTTAAACCAGATGAATTTACAAACTTGTAATCCTTTAATCCCAGTTCCTTTGCTTTATCATTCATCATCTTAACAAAGTTCTCTTCTGACCCCGCAATGGTTTCAGCAATAGCAATGGTTGCTGCATTGGCTGAATAAATGGACATTGCTTGATATAACTCGCGAATATTATATTTCCCATCTCTTCGCAGCGGAACATTTGATAAGCTTCTATCATGGGAAATCTTCCAAACATACTCTGTAACAGAATATTCCTGATCCCATTTAACCCGGCCTTCCTTAATCGCTTCAAGAAGAAGATACTCGGTCATCATCTTTGTCATACTGGCAACGCCAAGCACCTGATCTGGATTTTTCGCATATAGAACTCTTCCGGTATCCGCCTCTACCAAAATAGCAGCATCGGCATTAATATTTAATAAATCTTCTGCGTGAGCTCTATGAATATTTGGAAAAAGCCCAATACACATAATCAGCGTTAAGAAACATGCAACATATTTACGATATTTTTTCAATACAAAGCCCTCCAACGTTTTAGTACACGTTTGCTATTTTATCATAACTCGTTATTAAAAAATAGATTTAGGATTTACCTAATCTTTCCCCAAAATTAAAGGGAATTTTTAATAGATTTATATACGTTTTGGCCTACTTTATTAAAGGACTATTGTTCCATAAAAAAGACAGAGAAGCACGAAACCTCTCTGTCTTTACAGGCATTAAATAAATATTATGATAAAGAATAGTTTGGAGCTTCTTTTGTTATTTGAACGTCATGCGGATGGCTTTCTTTAAGTCCTGCACCGGTCATTCTAATGAAAGTTGAATTCTCTCTTAATGCCAGCAAATCTTTGGATCCGCAATACCCCATACCAGAGCGAATTCCGCCAACAAGCTGATAGATGGTATCTGCAAGAGGTCCTTTATAAGGAAGACGTCCTTCAATTCCTTCAGGAACAAATTTCTTTGCATCCTCTTGGAAATAACGGTCTTTTGATCCCTTTTCCATAGCAGCCACTGAACCCATGCCACGGTACACCTTAAAACGGCGTCCTTGGAAAATCTCTGTTTCCCCAGGGCTTTCAGAAACACCAGCTAATAAGCTTCCAAGCATAACAGCATGTCCGCCAGCTGCCAATGCCTTAACAATATCCCCTGAATATTTAATGCCTCCATCTGCAACAATTGCTTTTCCATGCTTTTTAGCTTCTGTTGCACAATCATAAACAGCTGTTATTTGAGGTACACCTACACCTGCAACAACCCTTGTTGTACAAATAGAACCAGGACCAATTCCAACTTTAACAACACTTGCACCTGCTTCGATCAATGCCTTTGTTGCTTCTCCAGTTGCTACATTGCCTGCAATAATATCTAAATCAGGGTATGCGTCTCGTATTTGCCTCACAGCGTCCAATACACCTTTTGAATGACCATGGGCTGTATCTAGAACAATCACATCAACTTGGGACTGTACAAGCGCCTCAACACGTCTCAATGTATCATTTGTTACACCGACAGCAGCTCCGACTAACAAGCGGCCCCGGTCGTCTTTAGCTGAATTAGGGAATTCAATGACTTTTTCAATATCTTTAATGGTAATTAATCCTTTTAGAATACCATCATTATCCACAAGAGGAAGCTTTTCAATTTTATACTTTTGAAGGATTCTCTCTGCCTCTGCTAGAGTGGTTCCAACCGGAGCTGTTACAAGATCCTCTTTCGTCATTACATCTGAAATTAGAATAGAGTAATCTGAAATAAAGCGAAGATCACGATTAGTAATAATACCAACCAGTCTTTGTTCTTCGTGATTATTAACAATTGGAACACCTGAAATGCGGTATTTCGACATTAAATGTTCGGCGTCATATACCTGCTGTTCCGGGGTGAGAAAAAATGGGTCTGAAATAACTCCGCTTTCTGAGCGCTTGACTTTATCAACAAGCTCTGCCTGCTGCTCAATGGACATATTCTTATGAATAATGCCTAAGCCGCCTTGTCGTGCCATGGCAATTGCCATTTCTGCCTCTGTAACTGTATCCATTCCGGCACTAATGATAGGGATATTCAATTTAATCTTTTCCGTAAGCTGCACGCTTAAGTCAACATCACGCGGAAGCACCTCTGACTTAGCAGGAACAAGCAATACATCATCAAATGTTAAACCTTCTTTAACAAACTTATTTTCCCACATTTTTTTTACCCCCATGACTTGAAAATATTATTAGTAGGTTATCAATTGGACAAAATACTGTCAAGGATACTTTAATATGTTAGACTTTTCTAAATTCTTGGAGGACGCTTTACATGCAGAATTTTAAACACTGGGATTCATTTCTTTATTTTTGTTCAGCAAGCAATTCACAGGAATTCCTTAAGAATTCCTACCGTAGATTAAACATTGAATCAGCGGACCAAAAGAGCTACGAAAATTGTTATCCATTTATTTATTATCTTGAACATGCACAAATATATTACGAACAAGCAAAATTGGCCCCCATCGTTATACAGCCAATTCTCCTTTTTTATGGATTTGTTCATTTAATTAAAGCCTGCATTTTAACAGTCGACCCTAATTATCCAGAAACAACCTCCGTTCTTGCCCATGGTGTATCGGCAAGAAAAAGGAAAAAACAGCAATATCATTTTTTTCAAGATGAGGTAAGATTTCAAAAGAGCGGACTTTTCCCTTATATGGGAATGAAAATGTTTCACATGAAACATTTGGAAGGTCAAAAGGCAACCATGAAGGAACTCCTTGCACAATTGCCTGAGTTAAATTCTTTGTTCATCGAAACGGCAGGCAAAAGTAACTTCTTAAAACTTAATAAACAGGGAGAACAATTTTCATTGCCTAAAAAAATTCTCGATCATTATTTTATGACCGAAACACACTTTTTGGATTATCTTAAAAGAGAAATGTCATCGAGCATATCCCTGCAGGAACCTGATGAAGACTTTATTCATTTTAATTTGGATGAGCAGCAGCAAAACAAGCTTTTGCCCATTAAATACTGCATGGATAGCAGTCAGTATTACTTTCCTTTAGCAAAAAATGACCTAAACCAATTTCCTGAACTGCTCATTCATTACTTGTTATTGTATAACCTTAGTATGATTGCCAGGTATGAAACAGAATGGTGGAGCGAGCTCATTAAGATGATGCCAAACGAGGATTATCCCTTTATTCGCTCTTTTCTCAATCTAACCGCAAAAAAAGGGCCATACTTAATTTATCAGATACTCAAAGAAAAAAAGTAATTCAATACAAAAAAGAGCACCTCTCGGTGCTCTTTTACATTTGCTTGGCAGCGTCCTACTCTCACAAGGGGACAGCCCCTAACTACCATTGGCGCTGAGAAGCTTAACTTCCGTGT
>NZ_JBXAFB010000031.1:0-12043 GCF_058792595.1 Cytobacillus sp. MT66 | reverse complement strand
CTTGCATGTATTAGGCACGCCGCCAGCGTTCGTCCTGAGCCAGGATCAAACTCTCCAATAAAGAGTTGATATAGCTCTTGTTTAGTCCCATACGGGACAAATAATTTACGTTGGCGTTTCTGTTTCGTTTAGTTTTCAAAGAACTATTTTGCTTGTCCTGCCGAAGCAGCGACAAAAACTATTGTATCATTTCCATTCTTCGAAGTCAACTTCTTTTTTAAAACTTTTTTTGAAAAAAAGGAAGTTATTTTTCGAATCCGTCTTATCAGCGACAAAATTTAATATAACATTTTCATTTACCGAAGTCAACTTCTTTTTTCGGGAATTTTTTATCTGAAAACGGTTAAGCCTTTATTGAACAAAGCTGAATTTCCTCGTTCATGCCCGACGGATTTATTATATTACTATTGTTTTTATAGAGAGTCAACAAAATAATAAAATAAAAAGGCAAGAAGCATTCAGCGCCTCTTGCCTGATAGTTTGGCTCATTTATTAATACTTAAATCTAGCAATTAATTCATTTAGTTCTTCCGCCATGGAGGACAGGGTTTTAGCTGATGCAGAGATTTCTTCCATTGAAGCGAGCTGTTCCTCTGTTGATGCAGCAACTTCTTCTGAGGTGGCCGCATTTCCCTGGGCGATCGATGCTAGCTCATTTGCAATAACGGTTACTTCCTGAATAGCTGCGGATATTTCTTGGGCAGATGCTGATACCTCTTCCATCTGCGGTGTCATTTCTTTGGCGCTCTGGACAATTTGGCTGAACTTTTCAATGGCTTCCTGAGAAATGTTAACCCCTGTCTGCACATCGTCTGTTACTCTGGCCATAATTTGCACAGAATTCTCCGTATCCTGCTGGATTCCTTGAATGATCTCGCTGATTTCTTTGGCTGAGATCCGTGACTGTTCCGCCAATTTGCGTACTTCATCGGCTACAACTGCAAATCCTTTTCCATGTTCGCCGGCTCTGGCAGCTTCAATCGCGGCATTCAAGGAAAGAAGATTCGTCTGATCTGCTATTCCCGTAATGACATCTAGGATTGAGCTTACTTCTCTGGAACGTTCATACAAGGATCTGATCATTACATTGGATTCCATAACAGCCTTATGGATCGAATTCATTTGGTTAACGGTATTAGAAACCGCCTTGCCGCCCTCTTCTGCCTGCTTGGTCGTCTGGCGTGACAGTTCAGAAACTTTCATAGACAGACCGGCTATCTGGGTAACTCCGTCGGACACCTCGTCCATCGATTGGGCATTCTGGTCAATGCCGGTTGTTTGTTTTTCTGCATTGCCTGCCACCTCTTGGATGGAAGCTGCCACCTCTTGGGTCGCACTGGCTGTCTGATCAGCGCTTGCAGTCAGCTCTTCTGCAGATGCTGCGACCTGTTCAGCGTGGCGCTCAACCTCCTGAACCAGGACTTTCAGGCTTGCCTGCATGTCATTAAAGGCTTTCCCTAGCTGGCCAATCTCGTCATTTGATCTGACCTCTATTTGCTGGGTCAAATCCCCCTTACTGATGGTAAGTGTCTTTTCCTTCATTTCCTTGATTGGTTTAATAATTGATTTAATGATGAAATAGATGATACCTGCTCCTAGCACAACGGCAATCAAAATAATTACCCATGTTTTTTGAAAAATAGGCGCTGCTTTCGTGCTGATTTCTTCTAAATAGAAGTTTCCGCCAATTTTCCAGCCGGTTAGCTCATTCGTCACAAAGCTCATGATTTTATCCTGGCCGTCAATCTCGTAATTTAGCTGGCCCTCTTGCTGCTTATACATGTCATCATAGAAGCTTTCCTTTGCTCCACTTCCTAATTCATCGGTTGGATGAGCGATAAAGGCTTTATTTTTGTCTAAAATAAGGGCATATCCTTCTTCGCCAATTTTTACCTGGCCGGCTAGCTGCTGAATGTAATTTAGCTGGATATCCACCCCGATAACGCCTGACCCGTCCTTGGCAGCCTTAGAAAGGGTGATAATCATATTATCAGATCCTGCTGAAATATAAGGGTCAGAAATAACGGTTTCCCCTTTATTTTCCATAGCCTCTTTATACCAGTCCCTTGTTCTTGGATCAAAATCATCCGGGAGCATAACGTTTGGTTCCATGACTGTTTGGCCTGATTCCGTGCCTACAAAAATCCCCTCGGCCTCCGGATGAAGCTGTATATATTGATCAAGATCCTTCCTTAGTGCTGGAATCTTTTCTTCTTGATACAGTGCTTTATTCATACGGTCCGAGAAAATATCCATATCATGTATTTTGGTCTCTATAGTGTTGTTTATCGATGTATTTAATAGATTAATATTTTCTTCTACCCCATCAAGTATTTCACCTCTAACCGCCTCTTTTGCGGTCAGGTAGCCTAGAAGGCCAACACTCAATGCAGGGATGATAAGAATAAAGGCAAAGGCTAAAATCAACTTGGTCTTTATATTTCTGAATATACTTTTCACTAGTTGCCCCTCTTTCCATGCTGATTAAAATGGCGCCGTCCCCAGCCTTTCAAACCACAAAAAAGACTATTCTTTTTGAAAACTAGAATAGTCTAAACAAAACAGTGAAAAAGACTTATCCCCTAATTCAGTCTGCTGGTTTTTTTCGTAATCGCCCTTCATAAATAGGAGATTTTTCCTGATTTTTTTATTAACTTTAAAAATAGATGGTAGGAAAGGATGATATTGGCAATAGAATTATTGTAAATGAGTTTTCCCTATGCTTCAACAGCCCCTTGCAAATTTCCTTACAAAAGGATAGAGAAAATGATCGGCAAATGCCAAAACCCGTCAGTTATAAGGGATTTTTACAATATTTTGTAATATTATGAATTATCCGAAAAAATATTTACGTAAGAAAAAAACTAGAATATAATCATGATGTTTACTAAAAATTAGGAGGTATGGAAATGCTGCTTCATAAAAAATGGATTGTTTCACTTATTCTAGTATTAGCTTTATTGGTTCCCGGCATCTCCCAAGCATCTGAAACGGCAAGCAAGGAAAATACGGATAGACCAAGCAAAATCACGCATGAAACGTTTAAATCAAAGACACTGGACCGGGACTATAACTACAACATTTACTTTCCGGAAAATTATCAGACTTCTAATAAGAGGTACCCTGTGCTTTATCTGCTGCATGGTTCCGGCGGCTCTGAGGACGATTGGGTTAAAAATGGAAATGTAAAGGAAACAGCCGACAGATTAATTGAATCCGGAGCAATCCCTCCGTCCGTTATTGTTATGCCAGGAAGCAAGAGCTGGTGGGTAGACGGCTACAATGAAAAGGCAGAAACAGCTTTCTTCAATGACCTAATCCCTCATATTGATAAAAAATGGCGAACTATTGCATCGAAAGAAGGCCGATTGGTCGCTGGTTTGTCAGCTGGAGGATATGGGACAGTTAACTTTGTTTTAAAAAGACCTGATATGTTTGCTGCAGGCGCTGCACTAAGCCCTGCCAGCTATACGCCACTGCCTCCATCCCATTCATCTGCATGGAAGCATGCAACTTTTTTAAAGCCAGATGGCACATTTGATACCGAAAAATGGGATGAGCTAAACTATACCTCCTACATTGATGACTACAAAAAGCAAGACATTAAGGTTCCGCTTTACATTAACTCAGGAGACCATGACACCTTTGACATTGCCTACCACGCAGCGGTTCTTTATCAAAGCTTGAGAGAGCATCAGCCAGAGCTTGTGGAATTCAGGGTTGTTGACGGCGATCATGAATGGAAAGTATGGTCAGAGACCCTTCCTGAAGCGATGACGTATATGTACAAATTTGTGGATGGTCCAAAATCACCTGGGAAAAAATAATAGATTCAAAAGCTGCCTGAATAAAGGCAGCTTTTTTATTTTATCTTTAGCCTGTGGAATTTGTTATAGTTTATTTTTGCTAAAGAGAGGAGAAATGCACTGAATATTTATACTTTCAGTCTATTTTTTACATTTAAATTCCTTTTTCGAAAAAATAAGCCAAATTAATGGATTATTCTTGCAATCACACATCCTGTTTTAAGTGTTTTTCATATATATATTTTAATTGTTTTATATGTTTTAATTGTTTTCGGGAAGCTGGAGGCCTTGGGCCCCAAGGGATTCAGCGTTTAACTATAACAAAAACGGTCCTAACTATAACAAAAACGGTCCTAACTATAACATTTTTGGTCCTAAACATAACAAAAACGGTCCCTTAACTATAACAAAAACGGTCCTAACTATAACAAAAACGGTCCTAATATAACATTTTCGGTCCCTATTATAACAAAAACGGTCCCCTCATTATTTTTGAGAAATATAACAAAAAAACTCTTTTGTTATAGTTGATAATTTGTCATAATAAGTCATATGAGAGAGGGGGGTGTGCGTGTACACAGCAGAACTTGTCGAAACAAACTCTAGTAAACTCGTGACGAAGTCCAATCTCTTGATTGAGGCCAATTACAAACTCGGTGTCGTCGAGCAAAAGATCATCCTTTGCCTGGCGAGCAATATTCAGCCGAATGATTCGGATTTCAAAACATATACATTGCCAATTAAAGAGTTTACAAATTTGCTTGGATTAAAAGGAAAGCCGAAATATACAGACCTGAAACAAACAACGAAAAATCTGATGCAAAAGGTATTCGAGGTGCGGATCAATAAAAAAGTCATCCAGGTCTCCTGGCTGAGCTATGTCGCCTATAACGAAACCGAAGGCACCATCGACCTGCGATTTGACCCATTTCTACGCCCCTACCTTTTGGAGCTGAAAAGGGAATTTACGAGCTACAAGCTTGAAAATGTCGTAAAGCTGAAAAGTTCTTATGCCATCCGGATCTATGAGCTTTTAAAGCAATATGAAAAAATCCAGGAGAGAACCATCACACTAAGCGACCTGAGAAAAATGCTAGGGGCTGAAGACATCTATCCAGCCTACGGAAATTTTAAGCAGCGTGTATTAGTGCCGGCTCAAAAAGAGCTGAAAAAGAAAACGGATATCTCTTTTGAGATTGAGGAAATCAAGGAAGGACGCAGGGTTGAAAAGGTTAAATTTATCATCCAATCCGGGAAGAAGAAAGGTAATGAGCAGTTAACCCTGTTTGAAAATCATCTGGAGGAATTCCAGCTTCCTAATACATTCTCAGAAAGAGTCAAGAAAATGGGCTTAATGCTTGGGGTACAGGTAACTGATGAAAGGATCCAAACCTGGGAGAAGTTCGGGCAGGACAATGTAATTATGCAACTGGAGAAAATGCAGGGCAGAACGGACATTGAAAACCCGATCGGCTACATCACAACCGTACTAAAAAGCAATGCCCAAGCACAAGCCAATAAATCGGAAGGCCAGCTAATCCTCCCACATTTGATCTCTTACTTCCGAAAATCAAAAGAGTCCTACCCAAATTGGTTCATCGTCGAAAAGGCAGTGGAAGAGCTTCAGTCCCATTTTCGCATGGACTTAAATGAAGCCAATGAGGCCTTTGAAAAAATTAAGGGCGAGCTGTTTGAAATACTCGGCGTATCAGACTACAAAAACGAAACTGCATCCACTGAAGAGATCATCCAGAAGAAATCGGAATTGAAAAAAATGCTCGCGCAGTTAAGAAAAAATAAATAACTATAACAAAAACGGTCCCTAAAAAGACCAAAACACTACATAATAAAAAAGTCGATTTCTTATTTAATAAGCAAATCGGCTTTTCTAGTCTAGTGTTTTCTTTTCCTCAATACCCAAAAATCACTTTTCGGGAAAGCAGCTGTCCTGCTGCGAACTTCAATTCTTCCCCTTGCCTAATTTTCCTCATTTTCCGTGTATCCGGGCGAAGCATCCGCATCCCCTCCTCACTATCTACTAAAATTCCGCATCCAGTTCCGTCCATCTTTTCTTCCGAAAGCTCTATAAGCTCTGCTGGGATGAAAAAATAAAAGTCATGGCAGTAAGACAGACACTCTTTCCACGTCTGATCCGTCAGCAAATCCCCTTTTGATACTTTGATATCAATAATGGCCATCTGCGACTCGTTAAACCCGAAAATTTCGGCTTTTTTTCCGTTTGGAAGAGGAAAATCAGGGACAGCCACAAATCCGCGCTTAAAAAGCCATTCCAGGGCTTTTTGCTGGAGATGCTTATGCTGCTTTAAATGTATAGCTGACAGAAAATCCGGAGCTTCTGCCACTTCCAGATATGTCCGTATCGCCTGATTTTTGATACTGCTGATTTTTGCCTGAATAGCCAGCCTCTTTTTGCGAATGTCCTTGAGCTGCTTGTCTGAAGAGCCTTTTTTTGCCTGCAGCACCGCTTGCTCTTTTTTGCTTAGTGCATGAACAGCCTTTTCCAATTCAGATAATTGCAGATCCGTGTTTTCTTTCAATTCCGTGATTCGCCTTCTCTTTTCCTCCAGCCCATTGATTAACAGCTGCAGCTCATCCCTTGTCGTTTCCTCTGTCACAGCTGCCAATAGTTCCAGCAGTCCAGCCCAGTCCTGTTTTTTGATGAAAGGAGATAAAGGCAGACTCTTTAAGCCTAATGCTTCCAGCCGGTCATAGTGCTCCTTCTCCATATTTTCTGCTGCAAGCTCCAGCATCCGCCGCAGCCGGGAGAGCCTCTTAGCCTGGTCAAGAGAAACCGGATACCTTTCAGGCACCTCCGAAACCCTTAAACCGCTTTTGAGGTCCACTAAAATGCGTTTACTAAGCGAATCATTTCCGGTGATGGTTGCTTTCATTATTTTACCTCCAAAAGTGTACGGTGCACGTTTTAACGAGATTATACCCTATTTTCAGCAAAAAGATCACGAAATAGGTGATTTTAGCAAAATTTATGAAAGAAATAGCTTTAATAAGAAGGAGTTTTGTAGTTTAATATTGAATGAAGGTATGAAGAAAAGAAGAAAACAACGTTGGATTTTGCAGCGGGTTTAACTATAAAGGGGGGGTGCAGAATGTCTTGTAAAGTAATTACCTTTGGAATTCAAAAAGGCGGATGCGGCAAAAGCACGACCACTGGCATTGTGTCTTATTTGATGAAAGAAGATGGATATCGTGTGCTCGCGATCGATATGGACTCGCAGGGGAATTTGACAGAGCTGCTGTCAGGAGAGCCATCAAATGAGTTTGTTGAGCGCTCTGTTCTCGAGGCTATGCAGCACAACGATATTAAAAGCTACATTGTTCCGATTACGGAGAACCTGGATTTGCTTCCGGCCACAAATTTTTTGGCAACGCTGCCGCGCTGGATTTACACTGGGCAGACCTATAAGGGGGAAAACATTCCGTTCAGCGGAAATCCAAGCTGGATCCTCGATGAAGCCTTAGAACAGGTTCGGGATGAATATGATTTCATTATCATTGATACTCCGCCTTCCTTAAGTGAGCAGACCACAAATGCCCTATGTGCCAGCGAATACGTTGTGGTACTGTTTGAAAGCTCTAACTGGTGCTATTCTGCGATTCCAAACTTTATGGATTCCGTGATCAGCGCCAATGAATTTGGCCGCCGCGGGACAAAGGTTGCCGGGATCCTGAGAACGTTGAATGATGTGCGACGCACCGATTCAAAGGCATTTAACGAAATGATCGAAGAAGATTATCCAGAAGAAGTTTTTCAGACGATTATTACCCGCAAAGCGCCGGTAGGGAGACTTGCCCTGTATGGGTTTGATGAGAATCCCGAATTAAAACAGGCTTTGCAGCAATACCAAAGTTTTTATGGGGAGCTGATTGAACGTGTCAAAGGTTAATGACATAAAGAATTTAAAGCGCCGACAGAGAGCTATCACTCCTTCTCAAGCATTAGCGCAGACTGTAGGACAAGAAGAACAAACAGAAGAATCCAACCTTGCTTCAAATCAAGAAATCTACGAAACAAGAAGGGAAGAAAAGAAAGTGGAAAGAAAGAGAGTCTCCTTTGATTTACGCACAGACCTACATAAAGAACTAAAAATGCAGGCCCTGCTTCAGGAAAAAAACATCTATATTCTGATTGAAGAAGCGTTGGAAAAGTACTTAAAGGAAAATAAATAAGAAGATTATTAGGCAGAACCCTGTGGGGGTTCTGCTTATTTTATGCCCCCTACCCTAGCCAATCATCCACATAAGCAATTATGCCAAGAATCGCTCCAACGGATGCCCCGAAAAATATAAACCAGCCTGTTTTAACTTTCTCGATTTTGGACCTCACCTAACCTCCCTATCACGCCTTCTATTATCTTTAACGAATCATCCCGGAAAAAGTTCCAGGCTATTTTTAAACTTAAATTAAAAAGGATTGTTAGTGTTTTTAGAGAATAAATGATCAACAACTTTAGCAGGAGGAGAAGGTTAATTGGAATATTCATTTTCCATGGAGAAGATTTAAGTGTATTTAATTCAATTATACGGGGTGTTTTATGTTAGATGTGGCTGTAATAGGCGCGGGCCAAGCCGGCCTGGCAATGGGATATTGGCTATCACAATTAAAAAATCAAAAAGAGTTTCTACTAATTGATAAGGCTTCTAGTGTTGGTGACGTTTGGAGGCAGAGATACGATTCTTTAGTTTTATTTACCCCGAGATCCTACAGCTCATTGCCAGGTTTGGCACTGGAAGGAGCCGATCACGGATTTCCTTCCAAAGACGAAGTGGCCGAGTATCTTGAAAAGTATGCTGATCATTTCAGCTTGCCACTACAGCTCGAAACCGAAGTGACTAGGATAGAAGAAGTTAATGATGCTTATCAAATTTATACAAATAAAGGTACAATCCAGGCAAAACAAGTCGTAGTGGCTACTGGGCCTTTTCATACTCCGTTTGTGCCTGCCATTTCACAAAACCTGAGCCCAGCCATTGCGCAGTTCCATTCCTCTGAATATAAGAACCCTGCTCAATTGCAGCCTGGCAATGTTTTGATTGTTGGCGGCGGAAATTCAGGGGCACAAATTGCTGTTGAACTTTCTGAAACAAGAGAAGTTCACCTTTCCGTTGGTCAAAAGATGCGATACTTCCCTTTAACGATGTTAGGAAAAAGTTTATTTTGGTGGTTTGACAAAATCGGTATCTTACACGCGGACAGCCAATCGCCACTTGGGAAAAGGATCCAGCAATCAGGCGACCCCATTTTTGGATTTCATCTTAAGAATCTAGCAGCAAACCAAAAGGTTGATCTGCACCTTCGCACGGTTTCAGGCAGCGGCGAAAAAGTGCAATTCGAAGACCATCATGAGCTTAAAGTACAAAATATAATATGGGCAACGGGCTTTCAGCCGGTTTATGGCTGGATTGACATCAAAGGATTAATAAATACTGATGGAAGACCTATTCATCATCGCGGAATCACAAATAAAAAGGGATTTTACTTTTTGGGGTTGCCCTGGCTGCATAAAAGGGGATCCTCCCTCCTTTTAGGAGTCGGAGAAGATGCAGAATACTTATCCAGGGTTATTGATAGGGAATTTTAAAGGGCGATGCTGCACATCGCCCTCTCTAGCTTATTACTAGGAAAGATATTTTTCTTTAAAGATTGGGCTAAGTTCACTCCATACGTCAAATTTATTGCCGTCCAGATCATAAAAAACAAAATTTTTTCCTGTATGTCCTCTATCTTCAATATCTCCAACTCTAATATCATTTTGCTTAAAATTTCTATGAATGGCTTCCAATGCGCTTAATCCATTAACCTCGAATGTTAGCGAAAAACGCTCATTGCCGTGTATATCACAAAAATTAGAGCTTTGATCTTCGTTAGATTTCACAAGAAAAACACTCTGATTGGCAAGGTTTAGAATCGCCTTATCCTGATCCTGGTAGCTTAGCTCTGCCCCCAGTTTATGTACATACCAATCAGAAGAAAGAGCAATATTTGCTACGGGTATATAGATTGTACCAACTCTTAATAACTTTTCACCCATTTTTTGTCTCCTTTTCGTGATCTAAAATTGATATTTGATGCTTTTGTTTTCTACTGATTATATGTATTCAATAGCAGTTAGACGGCTCTGTTTCACGATCTGCCTTTGCCAGCCTGAACGTTAATTCAAAGCCAAACCCGCTATGTTCAGGATCTTCCTTCTCTTTTTCATACAGCTCTGAAAATCGGTAGGTCACAAAATGCCAATGCTCCATCGGTTCTGTTGCGGTATATACACTAATCCTGTCTAGAGAATCGTTCCCTCCAGGCATATAGGAAATCAGTGTTCCAAAATGCTTCAGTTCCTAATCTCCGTATATATTTTTCATCGCTTGATCAATGGCATCCCAGCCAGCTGTATGTTCCTCTGCGCTCATCTTGACCTCCTTAAAATCATTAAAATTTGGAAACTATCCAACAGGAAAATGGACGTCTTTCCCCCTTAGATTGTATTTGGAGTGTTACCGACTTTGATTGTCATAATAGGTTTCATCTGCATATTTCCGATCCGTCCCTTTGAGATAAGCAAAAATTAACTTTGGACGTTTAAGTAAAGCCCAATCTCCATGGTGATCAAACTTTCTGCATGAAGTAATCATCCCATTTTTTATGGTGCCGTATTTTTTTTCATGCTTCTTTCCCCAATCCTTTAATCGCTTAGCAAAGTCAGCATCCTCCGCCATAAGCATATCTTCATTAAATCCATTAATGGACGTAAAGTCCTTTTTATAACACCAAAAGATGCCTACTGATATGGCACCATATTTAAGGAGGAGTGGGCCTATTAGCAATAAGGTTGAAACAAAGATTCCTAGAGACATTCTTTCGAATTTTCCTGTCACTCCGCCGCCGATATACTTTCCACTGGCTAAATTCTCCTCTGCCTTAGACAGCACATGTTCGTTCATCTGTGAATCGGCATCAATCGTCAGGATGATTTCACCTCTTGCTGCTTCAACACCTGCGTTTCGGATCTTCGAAAGGTTTTTATCGTTATTCTTTATCGTAATACAATGATATGATTTTGCAATTTCCTCTGTTCTGTCAGTACACCGATTTAAAACAGCAATGACCTCCACTTGATTTTTAAATGATTTTGAGGCTTTTGAAATAGAATCCAAGCATTTTCCAATGTATTTTTCTTCATTATGGGCAGGTATAATAATTGAAAATTTTATATCCTCTTTCCGTTTACTTTCTGAAAAGACCTCATTGTCTTTCATACAGTATCTCTCCCTTTTCATTTTAAAAAAATAGCTTGGTTTACTTGCCCTCCAATAACATCTATAAGATTCGGATAAACACCTCGTTACACCTAAATTTTACCACTATATACAACTTATGTAATCGCTAAAATAAAAATCAGCACATGATTTAAAAAGGATGGTTTGGATGCTAAACATAAAGAAAGAGCGCAATTCTGGAATCGCGCCCTGTTTTCAGGAGGAAATGATATGAACGAATACGATAAGAAGCGTAAATCCTATCAAAATCGTATGGATGGTTTTAAGGCGTTTCACCTTTTTGTTCTTATATAAGGCGGCTCCGAAAAGGCCTGCAATCACCAAAACAATGAGTGCTCCCAATCCAATAACCCCTTCGGTTTCCAAAGCTCCTTCGCTTAGATACATGATCACTCCATGAAAAATACTCAAAGCTAAGGCAACGGTTCCAATCAGCAAATGATATCTCCCAAAAAACTTGGACATTGATCTAAAAGTTCTCTTGGATTTTGGATAATTGGATAGAATCCATTTTGCTGACTTTCTTATTGGAAAGATTACGCCAGCAGCCCCCATAGCGATGACCGTGCCCCATCCAACCATTTCTCCTAAATCTTCATAAGGCTCTTCTTCGTCGTCATCGCCTTTCCCCTGGTTTTCATATCTTTCCTCAAAGTCATCATCTGCCGAAACGAAGCTGCTTTCTATTGTCCCAAAACTAAGGATAAAAATAGCTAAAAATGTGAGGAGTAACATTTTAAAATACTTCATAAAATTCTCCTTTTAATTAGGGATTGATTGTTTTTAGGATAGGCCATGAATCTGAAAAATATCTGAAAAACAGATAGATTGCATCCACAAAAAAACGGGGCTGTCTGATAAGTCCCTAAATTAAATAAGGGTGGAAGAAAATTAACAAATTTTCTCCACCCTTATTTTTATCT
>NZ_JBXAFB010000030.1:0-14545 GCF_058792595.1 Cytobacillus sp. MT66 | reverse complement strand
TAAGATTGAGGTTCCCTGTCAGGTATCTCTATTTTACAACATGAAGTGTCTGGGGTCTTTTTTTGTTTCCGGAAGGAAAAGATTTTTCGACATTATTATCTATTACACCAGGCATTTTAGATAAAATACACGCTATATATTAAGCTCGTTTTTGAAGTTGAATACACAACTCGCGATAGGCATTTGATTCCTGAATCATTCCCTTTTCCTTAAATATTTTAGACAACCATTGTACAGGACTTGGATCATCAGGTTCTAACTCCATGTTCCAACTAAAGCATTCAATGGCTTTATCCAGCTGTCTAAATTCATAATACAACTTACCAAGTGTTTGCATTTCATCAAGATCATCACTAATCTGATGCATTGTATCTATCTTTTTAAATATCCGGGAATTCTCTTGATTTTCTATTAAAGGTTTTAGCCAATTTTCTATATAAGCTAAATCATATGTTTTTAGTAATAAAATGACGTATTTATTTAGAAACTTTTCTGCTTTCTCGGGGAACAAATGTATAACCTGTTTCAGCAATGTTTGAAGTGACTCTGGCTGTAACGAATAAGTTTCTAATTTCAAATGTTCCAACATGTCTCCAATGGCATGAACTTGGGAGTTACTTAGCTTAAGATGATGGTTATTGAACATGTTTAGGACTCCATCGATATTATTGCTTTGTATATATTTGTTTAATAATTCTTGTTGTACAGGAAGAAAGGAAGGGATTTGATAGGACAATTCCTCTAAAATATACACCGAATCATTTTCGTTTATATGGTGTTCAAGCAGTTTAATGAGAGTGCTGAAGCAGTCAACCGAAGGCGTTACCTTTAACTTATAAATAAACAAAGCGATTAAATCAAACCAACGAGACTCTTTTTGCAAAAGGGCTGTAAGCTGCAAAAAGCATTGGTCATTCTCTTTATGGGAGGATAGTGTTTTTTCAGCAAAAATCAAATCCTTCGCAAACAGCTTATCAGATTTATCATTATACAGATCGACAAATTTATTGAACATATTGTCATTGGCAAGCTTCTTTACTGAACTTTGGTTTGGTGCGAAATCCATTAAAATGCGGATAATCCGATAGCCTAAAAACATCTGTCCATTTCGGCGATATTCATAATAAATAGATATCATTTCATCTAAGAGTTGTTTTTTTGGAATGACTGATTCAAAAAAGGTTAGAATGAATGCCTTTTCTTGGGGAGTGTACAACTTATCTAGCTTTGTTAATAGTGGATTTAAACTAATAATGTGACAGGGATGATTCGAAGATAGCAATGAATTGATTAACGGATGAGGGGATTTAAAAACGATACCTTTTTTATATGCATGTTCAATGTAAGAATGGCGGCGGATTCTTATTGCCTTTTTCGCTGTAAGGAATCGGGATTTATAAAAGAACAAATAATAAATTTCTTGGTTCTCACTAATCGCTTCTATAATTTCTCCCTGTAAAAAGAATACAACATTTTCTGCTTGCAAACGGATCTCTTTTTGACGATCATACAGTAAAAACTGACCTTCCTTCATGTCAATACCCCCTAATATTTATACTATAACTATAACATAGGTAAGTTTAAAACTCATTCATCCAGCCGTTGCTTTGGCAGGATAGTCTTTTTCCATTTGTAAACCTGGTCCTTTGCAAACAGTGGTAAAAAACATGGCGAGGGTTGTAAATTAACATGACTTTAATCAAAGCGTAAATAAATGAGCCACAAGATCCTAATCTATAAGATTAGAATCTTGTGGTCTAGTTTAATGCGATTGTTTCTTTAGCTCTTCTATTAATGCATTTTTCACACCATCTAATGCATTGGAATTTGAATTAAATATGAACACTTGATACTCAAGATTACTAAGTTCATCATTAATTGCTGCCTCTTGTTCGGGCGTAAATCCTGCTTGATTATCTTGCATGATATCTATAATTTTTTCTATACTTTCTATAATAGGAGGAAGACCACTAACTAATTTTTGATGATAGTTTTGGTATGCTGTATCATCAGGAGCAGCAAGGCCTTCCAACTGTTCTTGCAGTTGTTTTAAATTTGTTAGTATTTCATAAATTCCATCTGTTCCTTGAGGAGCTTCGTTCAAAGCGAGGTCTATTTGATTGGAAAGCACTTCGACAAATCTCCAATACTCCTTTTTATGTTCAATCAATTCGTCTGTATTCTTCGTTACCTCTTGAATCTCTCTATCAGCCTGCTGTTTTTCAGTTGTTTGTTTGACTTCTTTGGTTTCGATATTTTCTATTTTCAATAAGTCTTCAAGGTCAACAATCGCTAATGTATCCACATTTAATAATGCTTCGTTCGGTTCTCCATCTTCAGCGTTTTCCCTGTATTCGATGCGCACTAAATTCTTGGAAGGTGTATTATCTCTTCCACCTTCATCGAATAAAACCGCTTCTGTATCCGTAATTTTCTGTGACTCATCTAGTAGTACATTGCCATGTATGTCCACCAATTTGAAGTACTCTTCACCTTTAACAAAATATTTATCGCCATATACAGCTCCAACCATGTCTGTTACACTGAACACCTTTTTACCTGTGAAATCATAAAAGTCACCGCTATAACTAGGTATCTCACTTTCTGCATCACTTGAAAGCTCCCCTGCAAATATGAGGTTCTCGGCTAATCCTATTGTGAATCCATCAGGTTGAAACAGGATATTTAAATCAGAATCTGCGATGGCGTAACCTTCTCCTCCTACGATATCGCCTGCCAATAAAAACAAGTTATTCTTAATTAATTCCTCACCGTTTTCAACTGTGAAATTCCCTGTCTTCTCAAAAGTTTGAATTGGAGAGCCATCCAGACTTTCAATACTAATAGCATTGTCTCCGTCTGTCTTGATTATTTTCTCATTCAAGACAATGAAATCACTGCCCCTTGTACTACGACTTTCTTCAGGATCTTCTTCATATACTTCTCTGTAGTTACCTTGCTTATCAAAGAAACCAAATGTTGTATATAGATAATCTCCTAAATAAGAGCCAAAAAAGCTTTCTCCATCATTTAAATCTAATTTATCTAGGCCCTCTTGGTCTAATTGGCCGACTTCCCTTCCGGCTGTGTCAATCACAATGGTTCGTGAATTACTTAAATCATCTCGATCTTCCTCAACAGTATTTACTACTGCTACCCCATTTGAAAACTTATTGGCATATCTGTAAACTGGCTTGATAACCCACTCGCCCTTTATATTTATGTAGCCGTACAATTTAGCATCAGGATCTTGTGCTAGTATCATTTCTCTTGTCTCGGGAATACTTGCTAAAGATAACCCGTCAATAAATTCCAAATCCCCGAATTTGTATTCATCTGTCGGTTCCATCAACCAGTTGAAGTTATCATCAATGGCAGCAACATACTCTGACCCATTCTTTTCAAGTGAAACAATATTAATATTTTCACCATAAGATAAGACAGTTTTTAGTTCATATCCTTGTTCTGCCAATGTCTTTGTTTCGGTTTGTGCAGTTTCGGTTTGCGCAGTTTCAGCCCTTGAAGATTCAGTAGTAGAATGACTTTCATTTTTATCCTCACACCCTGTTAATAACCCTCCAATAATCAATAGCACAGAAGCAGCGTACTTCCAATCATTAAAAATCATTGATGATCCTCCTTAATGTTTTTCTATTCCCACAAAAAAGCACGCTCCTAAACTCCCAAAAAGTC
This sequence comes from Cytobacillus sp. MT66, assembly GCF_058792595.1. Lineage (NCBI taxonomy): Bacteria > Bacillati > Bacillota > Bacilli > Caryophanales > Bacillaceae > Cytobacillus > Cytobacillus sp. MT66. Next base: position 10,852 of record NZ_JBXAFB010000030.1, on the reverse strand, counting down.
GGAAAACAGCTATTTCAAATAAAAAGAAAACAGTTCAATTTTACTACTGTATAGAAAAATTATCCATTAGTTTTTTTGAAAATAACGCCAATTATAAGGATTATTTCCTATGAACCTACTATTGGAATTCTTCCTTTTACTATACTTAATTATAATCCCGCTATATAATAAGAATGTATGTTCTTCTCATTGGATTAAGACACTTTTTAAAATATGGTTTTAGGAGGATATGAAAATGGAACAACGTATTAATTATTATGAAATCGCACCGGAAGCACTTAACATTATGTTGGAGATGGAGAAGTACACGAAAACGACAGCAATTGAACGAAAACTTCGTGAACTTATTAAAATTCGTGCTTCGCAAATTAACGGCTGTGCATATTGTTTGAATATGCATACGATAGATGCACGAAAAATGGGTGAAACGGAACAGCGAATATACTGTGTTAGCGCATGGAGGGAGTGCGATTTCTATACAGATGCTGAAAAAGTTGCTTTAGAGTTAGCCGAACATCTGACACTGGTTTCAGCTATGCGCGTACCTGATGATCTTTATAATCGAGTCCGTGAGCATTTTAGTGACAAAGAGTATGTAGATCTTGTTATTATGATCAATCAAATTAACAGCTGGAACCGCCTATCCATTTCAATGGGGAATTTTGCAACAATGGAAAAATGATACTTTTTGCCCTTTCCAACAAATCCTTATGGAGCAACCCTGAAATCTTATAGCATTGTCCCTGCTCCGAACAGATTACAATGTTTTACGGTGTATTTCGAACATTACCAAGAGCATAAAAAAAGAGGCTTCCCAAGAGTTTATACGACTCATGGAAAACCTCTATTTTTTTTGTTCCTGATGTTACCCTTTCGTTACCCTAATAAAGTAGCATCAGGAAGTTCCTTGATATATCAAGGGATTAATGGCGTTATTACATCATGCCGCCCATACCGCCCATGCCGCCCATGTCAGGCATTCCTGCACCTGGTGGCTCTGGCTTGTCAGCAATTACTGCTTCTGTTGTTAAGAACATAGCAGCTACAGATGCAGCGTTTTGAAGGGCTGAACGAGTAACCTTAGTTGGGTCAACGATACCAGCGTCAACCATGTTTACCCATTCGCCAGTTGCAGCATTGAAGCCTGTTCCAACTTCTTCACGCTTTAAGCGCTCAACGATAACAGATCCTTCAAGGCCAGCATTGTGAGCGATTTGACGCATCGGTTCTTCCATTGCGCGAAGAACAATGTTGATACCAGTAGCGATATCGCCTTCAGCTTGTAATTCAGCTACTTTGTTGTAAACGTTTAGAAGCGCTACGCCACCGCCGGAAACAATACCTTCTTCAACAGCAGCACGAGTTGCGTTTAAAGCATCCTCGATGCGAAGCTTGCGCTCTTTAAGTTCTGTTTCAGTAGCAGCACCAACTTTGATAACAGCTACACCGCCAGCTAATTTAGCAAGACGCTCTTGTAATTTTTCACGGTCAAATTCAGAAGTTGTTTCTTCCATTTGAACACGGATTTGGTTCACACGTGAAGCGATTTGTGCACTGTCTCCGGCACCTTCAACGATTGTTGTGTTTTCTTTTGAAACAACCACTTTAGAAGCACGTCCTAAAGCTTCGATTGTAGTAGATTTAAGATCGCGGCCTAATTCTTCAGTGATAACTTCACCGCCAGTTAGGATCGCGATATCTTCAAGCATTGCTTTACGGCGGTCACCGAATCCAGGAGCTTTTACAGCTACTGCATTAAATGTTCCGCGAAGCTTGTTAAGAACTAATGTAGCAAGTGCTTCGCCTTCTACATCTTCAGCAATTAGCAATAATGGCTTGCCTTGCTGTACCACTTGCTCAAGAACTGGAAGGATTTCTTGAATGCTGGCAATCTTCTTATCAGTGATTAAGATGTAAGGATTGTCTAGAACTGCTTCCATTTTATCAGAATCAGTTACCATGTATGGTGATGCATATCCGCGGTCGAACTGCATACCTTCAACCACATCAAGCTCTGTTGTGAATCCTTTAGATTCTTCAATTGTGATAACACCATCGTTGCCAACGCGCTCCATAGCTTCAGCGATTAATTGGCCAACTTCTTTGTCATCAGAAGAAATAGAAGCAACCTGTGCAATAGACTCTTTTCCTTCAATTGGCTTAGAGATAGCTTTTAATCCTTCAACAGCTGTTACAACAGCTTTTTCGATTCCTTTGCGGATACCCATTGGGTTCGCGCCAGCTGTTACGTTTTTAAGGCCTTCTCTGATCATGGCTTGAGCAAGAACAGTCGCCGTAGTTGTACCGTCACCAGCTACATCGTTTGTTTTGCTTGCAACTTCAGCTACTAGCTTTGCACCCATGTTTTCGAAAGCATCTTCTAATTCAATTTCTTTTGCGATGGTTACACCATCATTTGTAATAAGAGGTGAACCAAATTTTTTCTCAAGAACCACGTTGCGTCCTTTAGGTCCAAGAGTTACTTTTACTGCATCCGCTAGAGCATCAACACCGCGAAGCATCGCGCGGCGGGCATCTTCACTAAATTTAATGTCTTTAGCCATTTGTAAAAACCTCCTCAAAAATAGTAAGAAATTTATCTTCTAAATACATTCATCGCTATTTATTAACAGATAGGATATTAACTTGTAAGCTATTAGCCGACAATAGCAAGAATATCATTTTCACGCAGAATTAAATATTCTTTGCCTTCATACTTCACTTCAGTACCGGCATACTTTGAGAAGATAATACGATCGCCTTGGGCAACTTCAAGTGCAACACGTTCGCCATTATCAAGAACACGGCCAGTTCCTACAGCAACAACTCTGCCTTCTTGAGGCTTTTCCTTTGCAGTATCCGGCAACACAATACCGCTTGCAGTTTTTTCTTCTGTTTCAACAAGCTCGATAATAATTCGATCACCTAGTGGCTTTAACAAGTGAAACTACCTCCTCAATAAAATATGTAAATTTTATTTATTAGCACTCTCCTCTGATGAGTGCTAACACAATTATTATATTAATGAATTTCAAATCTATTTGCAAGAGAGAAGCTTTATTTTTTGCAAAAAAAATCATCATCATATAAGTTCTGATCACTGAACCTTAGCACCTCAAATAGTTTATCCTTATTCCTGCTGTTAAAAACACCTACAATTTGAAAAAAGCTCCTCTTTATTAGTAAAATGGAAAGGTATCATTATGAATCAGCAAATTTAAGGAGACAATAGATTGAAAAAGGAATATTGGTTCATTCTTATTGCTTATATTGTCATGCAATTCTCAAGCATTGCCGGTGTGCCCCTTGTTGTATTCGCGGCTTCTTTGTTTGGGAAGCCCCCCGAGGACATAGAGATATTTGCTGTAGCAGCCTGGATTATGATCAGCTTTACAATCACGCTTATCATCACCCTTGCGCTTTTGCGAAAAGAAATGAAAAATAATCCGATGAGGAGTGCATCCTCACCAATTACTGCTGCTGCATGGGCGATTGGCGGTGTCTTTCTCGCCTTATTTGCCCAGTCATTTGCCGCAAATATCGAAAGACTTATCGGAATAGAAATGGGCTCAGAAAATACGCAAAGCATTATGCGTCTGATAGAAGCTTTTCCATTTGTCATCCTGATAAGTTCCATTATTGGGCCAATTCTTGAGGAAATCGTTTTTCGAAAAATTATCTTTGGCGCCCTGCATCAGAGGCTTAATTTTATTTTATCGGCACTAATAAGTTCAGTTATTTTTGCATTGGCACATGCAGAGCCTGAACACGTCCTGTTATATTCAGCCATGGGCTTTACCTTTGCCTTTCTATATGTAAGAACAAAGCGGATTATCGTTCCGATCTTTGCCCATGTTTCGATGAATACCTTAGTCGCAATCCTGCAGCTTAATCAGGAAAGTATTGAAAATTGGCTGCAGCAAATGGAAAAAATGCAAGCCATTATTGGAGGTTTATTATGAGGGGGTCCTTGTTTTCTGGGATCGTTTACATTATTCTCGGAATTCTTTTCACATCCATTGCCATAGAAAATGTTCAAAGGGAACAAACATGGGGGATTTTCACTTACTTCCTCATTCTTATTGCAACCTTCGATTTAGGAAGCGGTCTGAGGATGATTGCTTTTCATTTTAAATTTAAGAAAGCACAGAACAAAAAATGAGCCACTTCAATTTTGGCTCATTTTTTTAATCCTCTTCCGTATCAATCGGATAATTCTTCAAGAAGTAGATGAGCGATTGCAGCTCTACAGCTAAGTCAATATGGTGAATTCTGATGGTTGAAGGAAGGTTTAATCTTGCTGGAGTAAAGTTCAAGATCCCTTTCACATCACTATGAACAAGCCGATCGGCAATGGCCTGCGCTGCAGGGGCCGGAACAGTCAAAATGGCGACCCGGATCTGCTGCTCTCTGAGAACTTTTTCGAGATTGTCCATATGAAAAACAGGAACCTCTCCAATCTTTGTGCCAATTTTGCCTGCATCCACATCAAAGGCTACTTCAATTTTCGTATTGTTATTTTTGAGAAAATTATAGTTGAGGAACGCGGTTCCTAAATTCCCTACCCCAATAAGGGCAACTTTTGTGAGCTCATCCTGATCCAGGGTTTTCCGAAAAAAGTTCAATAAATAATTGACATTATATCCATAGCCCTTTTTCCCTAAAGCCCCAAAATAGGAAAAGTCCCTTCGAATAGTTGCAGAATCCACTTTAACAGCTTCGCTTAACTCCGCAGATGAAACCCTTTGTTTGCCCGAGGAGTGTAAATTCTTTATAAATCTGTAGTATAAAGGGAGCCGTTTTGCAGTTGCCTGCGGTATTTTCATTGATTCATTCGGCATTGATGTCCCTCCCTTTCTTAAATAATAAAATGTTAAATGGATTCTCTTTTGAAATCTCCGTTTTTTCCGCCTGTTTTTTCTACTAAATAAGTTTCCCCTATTACCATTCCTTTATCGATAGCTTTGCACATATCATAGACTGTTAATGCGCAGACAGATGCAGCCGTTAGCGCTTCCATTTCAACACCGGTATTGCCCTTGGTTTTTACAGATGCATCGATTAATAATATGTACTGTTCTTTTTCCTCTTTCCATGCAAAGGATATATCCACTCCGGTTAAAGAAATTGGATGGCACATCGGGACAATATCCCATGTTTTTTTGGCTGCCATGATTCCAGCTACCTGTGCAACGGCCAGGACATCGCCTTTTTTCATTTTATTAGCAGTTATTTTTTCATATATTTCATTGCTAACTGTAATGCTTGATCGTGCAATTGCTGTCCGGGCTGTCTCAGGCTTATCGCTTACATCTACCATTTTCGCCCTGCCCTCTTGATTAAAATGAGTGAAATCTGCCATTTTAAATAAACACCTCACATTCAAATCATACACTATTTTTTTTAAGCTGTGTATTTCTTGTGGTAATTTTCACAATTTTCCGCACCCAGTTTTCAAGATACGAATGTCTTTAACTATGCTTCCTTTGTTGCCCGCCTAATTCGAATAGGTTACACTATTTCTAGAGTATAGAGGTGAAAGAAATGATTCTACTGCAGGTTAATCAGCTAGAAAAAAACTTTGGTGCTGATACCATTTTATCGAATATAAAGCTTGAAGTACAAACTAGAGACCGGATTGCCTTAGTCGGGCGAAATGGGGCTGGCAAATCCACGCTGCTAAAAATAATTGCCGGTCAAATGTCCTATGATTCCGGAGATATTATTAAGCCGAAAGGGATTGAAATCGGCTATCTTGCCCAAAACACCGGTCTAGAATCCGACCGGTCTATATGGGATGAAATGCTGACTGTATTTGAGGATTTGCAAAAGCAGGAAAAGGATTTACGCCGCCTGGAGGAAAAAATGGCGGATCCCGATCTTATTGCCAATCCCGATGAGTATGAACGTATTTTAAAAGAATATGATCTGCTACAGGTTCAATTTAAGGAGCAAGGCGGCTATCAGTATGAATCGGATATCCGCTCCGTTCTTCACGGGTTAAACTTTCATTCCTTCAGCTACGAAACAAAGATTTCCACGTTAAGCGGGGGCCAAAAAACAAGGCTCGCTTTAGGAAAGCTATTATTGACCAAACCCGATATTTTAATCCTGGACGAGCCGACGAACCATCTAGATATTGAAACACTGTCATGGCTTGAGCAATACTTGCAGAGTTATGATGGAGCCATTTTAATCGTTTCTCACGACCGGTATTTTCTTGATAAAGTAGTTACCTTAGTTTATGAATTATCGAGAAAACAAACCCGAAAGTACACAGGGAACTATAGCTCTTACCTTGACCAAAAAGCAGCTAATTTTGAAAGGGAAATGAAGCTGTTTGAAAAACAGCAGGAAGAAGTTGCGAAGCTGCAGGATTTTATTCAGCGAAATCTGGCTCGTGCCTCCACCACCAAAAGGGCACAAAGCCGCAGAAAACAGCTAGATCGCATGGAGCTGATGGATCGTCCTTTAGGGGATGAAAAGTCTGCCTCCTTTGGCTTTGATATAGAAAGGCAATCAGGCAATGAGGTATTAAAAGCTGATTCCATATCAGTCGGATATAAGGATGCAGAAATTTCAAAGGGGATTTCATTCCGGATCACGCGAGGCGAAAGCATTGCCCTGGTAGGACCAAATGGAATCGGAAAGTCTACTCTTTTAAAAACCATTGTTGAAAAGCAGCCCGCCTTATCGGGAAACTTTCAAAAGGGCTCTAATGTCATGATTGGCTACTATGATCAGGAACAGGCGGATCTGTCATCTAATAAACGAGTATTAAATGAACTTTGGGATGACTTCCCTCTGAAACCTGAAAAAGAAATCCGCACCATTCTTGGGAACTTTCTATTCTCAGGCGACGATGTTTTAAAGATTGTCAACACTTTGAGCGGCGGCGAAAAAGCTCGGCTTGCTCTCGCTAAACTTATGATGCAAAAAGCTAATTTCTTAATTCTTGATGAGCCAACCAACCATCTTGATCTAGACAGCAAGGAAATATTGGAGAATGCTCTAATCGATTATCCTGGCACGATTTTCTTTGTCTCCCATGACCGGTATTTTATCAACAGGATCGCCACAAAGGTATTTGAACTTAGTAAAGATGGAATAACTGAATATCTTGGGGATTATGATTACTATATTGAGAAAAAACGGGAACAGGAAGAAATAGAGGCCATTGAATCCTCCGAAAGCCCACAGCCTGCTGCTGCTGCAAAAGAAAAGCCGAATTATCAGCAGGATAAAGAAGCCAAGCGGGCCCAAAGACAGCGGCAGAGAAGATTGGAAGAAGTCGAAAGGCAAATTGAGGAAGCGGAGAATGCAATCTCTGAATACGAGCAGCTGCTTTGTGAGCCAGATGTCTACCAAGACCATGAGAAAGTCTTGGACATTACACAGAAAAACAACGAATGCAAGGCAACGCTTGAAAAATTAATGGAAGAATGGACCGAGCTTGCTGACGAATAAGATTTTTTATGACTTTATGCGATAGTCCCTTTGCAGATGATGGCATTGAAGGACATTTATTTTGCAAAATCGGTGGAGTTTGTCCTTCATTGCCCTGATGAAGGACTTTTCTTTTGAAAAATCGGCAGAGTTTGTCCTTCATTGCCCTAATGAAGGACTTTTCTTTTGAAAAATTGGCGGAGCTTGTCCATCATAAACTCCTGCAAGAACACCTTCCTAAAAATTCAGTTAATTTGTCCTATCCGCTTCAACAAAATTAGGGTATTTATTCACAGTAATATTCACAGCCTACATATTGAAATAAAAGCTTTACACAGACTTTTCCACATTATCCACAGAAATAGTTGGAGTTATCCACAAAATCCACATGAAATCTTGAATTAATCAACATATACACAAAAAAGCCCTCATCTTTTGATGAGGGCTAATAAATTTAATTGTGGATAGTGATGTCAAGTCCAGGATTAGCATTCAACATCATGTTAGATCTAACCCCTTTTTCGAATAAAATGCTTCCTGCTGCAGCGATCATGGCAGCATTATCTGTGCATAATGACAGCGGAGGAATGGCCAGCTTTACTTCTGGCAGATCAGTAAAGGCCTCTGTCAGTGCCTGGCGCAATCCTTTATTAGCTGCAACTCCGCCAGCAAGCAAGACCTGCTTCACCTTAAACTCCTTTACAGCATTAAGAGTTTTAGTAACTAAAACATCAATCACACTTTCCTGAAAGCTTGCAGCTAAATCTTCAGGCTTAATCGATTCTCCTCTTTGCTCTGCATTGTGGACAGTGTTAATAACTGCTGATTTTAAACCACTAAAGCTAAAGTCATATGACCCTTCTTCCAGCCATGCTCTAGGCAATGAGATTGCTGGCTCCCCTTCATGTGCTAATCGGTCGATATGCGGACCTCCAGGATACGGCAAGTCAAGTGTTCTAGCCACCTTATCATAGGCCTCGCCAGCAGCGTCATCTCTGGTTTCACCAATTACTTCAAAATGTCCATGTTCTTTCATATATACAAGCTCCGTATGGCCTCCAGATACCACTAAGGAGAGAAGTGGAAACTCCATTTCGGAAATAAGTCTGTTCGCATAGATATGTCCAGCAATATGGTGCACATTTACAAGCGGAATGCTATGCGCAAAAGCAAGAGCCTTTGCCGCATTTACGCCAACAAGAAGCGCTCCGACAAGACCCGGTCCTTCTGTTACACAAATAGCACTTAAATCCCCTACATTTATATTCGCTTGCTTCAAGGCTTCTTCAATGACAATCGTTATTTGTTCAACATGATGGCGAGACGCAATCTCCGGAACGACTCCGCCAAATCTTTTATGACTCTCTATTTGAGAGGCAACTACATTAGATACAATTTCTTTTCCATTTTTGACCACAGCTGCGGCTGTTTCATCACAGCTTGTCTCGATTCCAAGTATCCATTGGTCCTTTTCCATTACAAATTCACCCACATAACTATTGCATCTTCTTGATTATCTGTATAGTAATTCTTTCTGATCGCTCCATTTTGAAATCCGAGCTTACGGTATAGGGATTGCGCTACATAATTGGATAAACGTACTTCTAGGGTCATTGTTTTGGCTCCCTTTTCTCGTGCAACGTCCATAACCTTCCGCATGATGGCTTCCCCAAGCTTTCTGCCGCGATATTCAGGAAGAACAGCCACATTTGTAATATGCGCTTCATCAACAATAATCCAAACTCCGCAATATCCGATAATCTTTCCTTCAACTTCATCTTCTAAGCCAACATATAAGGCATACTGATTTTTTGTTAATTCATTATAAAAAGCTTCCTTGCTCCAAGGTAGTGTAAATGATTGGTGTTCAATATTTAAAATTCCATCAATATCATTTACATTAAGCAAGCGAAAGGTTAAAGATGTATTCATTTGAATTCTTCCTTATCATTAATTTCCCTTTTTATTGGCCTTTAGCCAATTTGTTTCCGCTTCTGCCAAACGAATATAATTTGGAACAAAAGAATGAACGTCTTCGCATTCCTTATCCCTGCCCAACAAAGCAAGCTCTGCTGCCCGGGGATTTTGCTCTGTGATCTCAGCAAAGCAGGCCTGATCGCCTAAAGTATCTATTATGGTATCTTTATGAAGGGGAAGATCATTGCCTACGAAAAGAACCTTTTCATTTAGCTTCTTTAGTTCTGCTGCCCAATCTTTTGATAAAAGCAGCTGATCTTCTTTTCTAGTATAGATCTTTCCATCCTCAAACTGATAAAGCCCTGTATAAATTTGGCCGCGCCGTGCATCAAATAATGGGGAAATAACACCATTAAAATAGCGTCCTGCACTTGCTGCAGAAACTTCTAAGCTTGATACCGCAGACAAAGGTATTTTTAATGTCCATGCTAATGTTTTGGCAATCGTGACACCAATTCTAACACCTGTATAGGACCCCGGCCCTTTGGCCACAACTATTTTTGATAATTCAGCTGGTTTTACGTCACAGTCATTCAATAGATTTTCAATAGCAGGCATCACCCTGACAGAATGATTCTTTTTTAAATTGGTCATATACTCGCCTACTACTTGATCCTGACTGATTAAGGCAATTCCTAGAGTGTAGTTAGATGTGTCAATAGCAAGAACCTTCATGAAAAAATCTCCTTACATAAATCCTCGTATCTTTTGCCTTTTGGCGTTAATACAATTTTTCTTGTTTCGTTTCCCTCATGATATAAATAGATAGTTAAGAGTTCATCAGGAAGCTGATCTTCGATTAAATGGGCCCATTCAATAACAGTGACCCCATTGCCATCAAAATACTCATCGAACCCAAGGTCTTCAAAGGAATCCTCCACACGATAAACATCCATGTGATATAAAGGGATTCTCCCTTGGTATTCTTTTATAATAGTAAACGTAGGGCTATTAACGTTTCTAGCCACGCCTAAACCTCTTGCTAGCCCTTTTGTAAATGTCGTTTTGCCAGCACCAAGGTCACCCTCCAATGCCAGAACATCCCCAGAGCTGAGCATACTCGCCAGGCGCTCCGAAAAGTTCATTGTCTTCTCGGGGGTGTTTGAAATAAACTCGTATGTATGCAAATTCATAATATAACTCACCTTTGTCGTTTAGAAGCAAGAGACCTGGTCCCCTGTTTCCATTCTATTGAACCGTAAGCTTTATTAACATTATGGCCTATGAATGAAATCCTAATATAGATAAAGAGAATTTCTCCATATAAAAAAAATACCACAGCTTTACAGACTGTGGCAGGCTTTTTATGGATAATTATAAAACAAATAAATGTTTCATTGGATTTTTAGGCTAATGGCGGTCCGGACGGGACTCGAACCCGCGACCTCCTGCGTGACAGGCAGGCATTCTAACCAGCTGAACTACCGGA
>NZ_JBXAFB010000029.1:0-19136 GCF_058792595.1 Cytobacillus sp. MT66 | reverse complement strand
TAGGGGCTGTCCCCTTGTGAGAGTAGGACGCTGCCAAGCAAAATGAAAGGACATCTGAAAAGATGTTCTTTTTTTGTTTAGGTTCGATCAATATTATTAAGTACTATCGGACAGATATATCCTGAAAAATGGGGAAGGCGTCTATGAGAGGCTTCCTCATGGACATTTTACATGCAAAAACTGCGCGCAGTGTCCATTAACTAGGGTCTCATGGACATCAACCCTGCAAAAACTATAGTCAGTGTCTATAAGAAGCGTTCTAATGGACATCATCCCCGCAAAAATTAAGTCGCCTGTCCATTAGAAGCAGTATCACGGACATAGCCAACATAAAAGCCAAGCTCTGTGTCCATAAAAAAGCAGCAAGTTCTTCACAGACACAAAAAACAGCCCCCTCAAGGAGCTGTTCTATCAAGAATAAATTTCCGGGTTGGTAATTTTCTTTAGTTTTTTTAGATAGTATTTATATTTAGGATTATTTGTATCTGTTGAAATTAAATCACTTTCGCAATCAGTACAGATAAAAGAAGTGTATAGATGTATTCCCCTTTGTTTGGTTTGCTCGCAAATGACACATTCTTCACCTATTTGCTTTTTTGCCATCACATAACTCAAGCCGCTCCACCTCCATACACTTATTCTCTCCGATTCCTCCGTATTGTATACAATCTTTAGAATATTCATGTGTGGGATTTTACTTGATTACTATTGTATGATAAAAAACTCCTTTGATTGTATGTCTATCACCGATTTCTTTTCAGATCACTATTTTGTCATTGTCCATGTTTGGTACAATGAATGGGACTTCCTTTATGAAATTATGGTGAGGATAAAATGAATCAGAACAAAAAACCTTTATATGAGAAATTGGCTGCGCATGAGGAGAAAAGCGTATATTCCTTTCATGTGCCAGGACATAAATATGGAAGCCTCATTCCAAAGGATGCTTCCCGCTATTTTCAGGAATTGCTGAAATTAGATGCGACAGAGTTAAGCGGTTTAGATGATCTTCATTCTCCAGAGGGGATTATCTTAGAGGCTGAGGAGCTTCTTGCCCAACTGCATCATGTGAAAAGAAGTTATTTTTTAGTAAATGGTTCAACTGTGGGAAATTTGGCAATGATTATGGCAGCGGTTAAGGAAAATGAAAAAATACTAGTTCAAAGGAACTGTCATAAATCGGTGCTAAACGGAATTAGACTTGCAGGAGCCATTCCTATCCTTCTTGGACCAGAGCTGGATGAAGAGTGGGGTATTGCCTCTGGAGTGTCTGTTCAAACTGTGAGTCAGGCTATTGAGCTTTATCCAGATGCCAAAGCGATTATTTTAACCTATCCCAATTATTATGGCATGGTTTATGATTTGCAGGGTATCGCCTATCTTTGCCATGAAAAGGGAATTCCAGTGTTAGTTGATGAGGCACATGGGGCGCATTTCATTGCCGGTGACTGCTTTCCAAAATCATCTGTGGAATTAGGAGCTGACCTAGTTGTTCAATCAGCTCACAAAACACTTCCTGCGATGACGATGGGGGCTTATCTTCACTACAATACAAACTTTATTAGAAAAGAAGCTGTGGAGAGTTATCTGCAGATGCTGCAATCGAGCAGCCCCTCATACCCGATAATGGCATCATTAGATATTGCCAGGGGTTACTTAGCAACTTTCACGAGGGAAGATGGCGAATATCTTTTGAAAAAAATTACAGAATTTAAAGATAGACTTCAGCAGATAAAGGGTATTAAGGTTTTATCCTATAAAAATGGTGAGGGCGATCCGCTAAAAATCACCTTGCAGTCTGCATCGGCATTAAGCGGATTTGAGATTCAAAAACTCCTGGAAGATGAGGGAATTTATACTGAAATGGCAGATCCAAATAATGTTCTTCTTGTTTTCCCATTGCTTAAGAAGGGCATGGATTTTCCGTTCAATGAAGTAAATGCTGCATTTGAAAAAGCTTTACATGCATTAGCTCCTCTCAAAAAAACTAAATTGAACTTTGCCTTGGCTCACCAGGGTATTTCAAAGTTAGAAATAAATATAAAGAATCAGGGAAATCTTGAAAGCAGGCTTGTTCCTCTCGATACAGCATCCGGGAAGGTATGTGCAGAATTTATCATTCCATATCCTCCTGGCATTCCTCTTTTATTTCCAGGGGAAGTAATCAGCCGAGAGTCAATAGAGCAAATAAAGCTGCTCCTGGAGACAGGTGCGCGATTTCAGGGCGGAAAAAATCTGCTGCAAAGAAAAATGAGCATTTATTAAATAATTGGCAATGTTATAGCTTAATGTTGATTTCAACAGCTTAGTGATTGGAGCGGAAATCAACGGCCGAATTTAACAGAGCTCAATAATCATACTGGCGAATCCGGAGGTTGTTATTAGTTATGAAACGAGGCATTTTTGTTACGATGGAAGGTCCAGAAGGGGCCGGTAAAACGACGATTATTCAGCTGCTTGCAGAAAAGCTTGAAGCAGAAGGATATAAGATTCTTCAAACAAGAGAACCGGGCGGCATAGAAATAGCCGAACAAATTAGAAATATCATCCTTGATAAAGACAATGTAAAGATGGATTCCCGGACAGAGGCGCTTTTATATGCCGCAGCTAGAAGGCAGCATCTTGTTGAAAAGGTTCTTCCCGCCCTTAACGAGGGGTATATTATTATTTGTGACCGTTTTATTGACAGCTCGCTGGCTTATCAGGGCTATGCGCGTGGATTAGGCATGAATCAAGTATTGACCATTAATGAATTTGCCATTGAGGGCCTCATGCCCAATCTGACAATCTATTTTGATATTAAACCAGAAATTGGCCTCGAAAGAATTAATCGGCATAAAAACAGGGAGGTCAATCGCTTAGATTTAGAAAATCTTGAGTTTCATAAAAGGGTGAGGGAAGGGTATTTGAAGTTAGCAGATCAATTCCGGGACCGTATATATAAAGTGGATGCTTCAAGGACGGTGGAAGAAGTATTGAAGGAAGTTGAAAGAAAGCTGAGAGAAGTCATTTCAGGAACAGACTAAAAAAAGCCGAATTCCTATTTTATACAAAATTTGAATTGATCTATTATATTTATACGAACATAAAGTATGATTGATCATAAAATAATTGATATAATAATGATAAGAATAGCCAAAGGATGAGAGGGGCTGAATATATGAAACTAATATTAGCTGTGGTACAGGACCAGGACAGTAATAAATTAATGAATGCACTGGTGGATCATAATTTTCGGGCGACAAAGTTAGCAAGCACAGGGGGCTTTTTGAAGTCAGGAAATACAACTTTTATGATTGGGACGGAGGATATCCGAGTGGATAAAGCTCTGCAGATTATCAAAGAGAATTGCCGGTCAAGAGACCAGCTAGTAGCCCCTATTTCCCCAATGGGCGGGAATGCAGATTCGTATGTGCCTTATCCTGTTGAGGTTGAAGTGGGCGGTGCAACTGTATTTGTATTGCCAATTGAGCAATTCGTTCAGTTCTAAATAAACAAATGAAAAGCAAGTGGTGATGATTGTGGCAAAGACATGGAAAGAGCTTGAAGAAATCCAGCCCATGGTATTGAAAATGTTTCAAAATAGCATACAAAAGGACCGGCTGGCACATGCATATCTTTTTGATGGTATGAAGGGGACTGGAAAAAAGGATGCAGGCGTTCTTTTAGCAAAAAGTGTTTTTTGCCTTTCTCCTCACAACGGATTTATTCCATGCGAGGAATGCAAAAACTGCAGAAGAATTAACCATGGCAATCATCCCGATGTTCACATCATTGAACCAGATGGACAATCTATTAAAAAGGCTCAAATTCACCAGCTTCAAGAGGAATTTGCTAAAACTGGCGTCGAGTCAAAAAAGAAATTATATATGATTGTCCATGCGGATCGGATGACAGGGAATGCACAGAATAGTTTATTAAAGTTCCTCGAGGAGCCTCATCAGCAAACATTGGCTATTTTGATAACAGAGCAAGTGCAGCAAGTTCTACCTACTATTCTTTCGCGCTGCCAAACTATCTCGTTTAAAGCATTATCACCTGAAAAGGTTGTTCAGCTATTTCAAGCTAATGGCATTGATTCAAATTTAGCGCCAATTCTTGCCCAGCTGACAAATAATGTTGAGGAAGCTATGGAATATAGTCAGGATGATTGGTTTGTACAAGCACAAAAAATAGTGTTAAAATTATATGAAGCGCTTAGTAAAAATTCGCTTGGAGCTATGGTTGCTCTCCAGGATGATTGGTTTAAGCACTTTAAAGAGAAAGAACAGCTAGATCTTGGCTTAGACTTATTACTTCTTTTTATAAAGGATTTACTATATATTAAGCTCGGCAAACAAGAACAGATTGTCTTTTTAAAGGAAAAAGAACATTTGGAGAAATTTGCATTAAACTCCTCTATCAGACATGTGTCAGACCAAATGGTTATGGTTATGGATGGGAAGAGGAAGCTGCATGCAAATATGAATCCGCAGCTGTTAATGGAACAGCTTGTATTGGGACTGCAGGAGGGATCGACTTTTGTATGATGTAGTAGGAGTTCGCTTTAAAAAAGCGGGTAAAATATATTATTTTGATCCCGGCGGATTAGAGATTGAAAAGGATGACTTTGTTATTGTTGAGACTGTTCGCGGCGTGGAGTATGGCAAAGTGGTTGTAGCGCCGAAGAAAGTTGAAGAACATGACGTTGTCCTCCCATTAAAAAAAGTCCTCCGTATTGCGGATCAAAAAGATCGCATGATCGTTGAAGAAAATAGGCAAGCAGCTAAGGAAGCCTATGATGTTTGCTGTGAAAAGGTAAATGTCCATCAGCTAGATATGAAACTTGTTGATGTGGAATACACATTTGACAGAAATAAAGTTATTTTTTATTTTACTGCTGATGGAAGGGTAGACTTCCGTGAGCTTGTTAAAGATTTAGCAGCCATTTTTAGGACAAGAATTGAACTTCGCCAAATTGGTGTCAGAGATGAGGCGAAGATGTTAGGCGGCATTGGACCGTGCGGAAGAATGCTTTGCTGTTCTACGTTTTTAGGGGATTTTGAACCCGTTTCCATCAAAATGGCAAAGGATCAAAACCTTTCATTAAATCCGACAAAGATTTCTGGACTTTGCGGTCGTCTGATGTGCTGCTTAAAATATGAAAATGATGAATATGAAGATGCAAAGGCACAGCTTCCTGACGTTGGCGAGTGGGTGCAGACACCACTAGGACCCGGAAAGGTTATAGGGTTAAATATTTTAGAACGAGTTATGCAGGTAGATGTTACTGCTCAAGAACGCGTACTTGAGTATACACTTGAGGAAATAACAAAACAGGGTGCTGTTTCAGTTCAATCCACAGATTAATGAGGTGGGATGCGTGGATAAAAAGGAAATCTTTGACTCAGTAATTAATATGGAAGCCCAAATTGGAAATCTTTATACACAACTTGGTGAACTAAAGCAGCACTTGGCAGAAATCCTTGAGGAGAATAACTCCTTAAAATTGGAAAATGAACATTTAAGAAGAAGATTGGGAATTGCTGCAGAAAAGGAGCCAACTACTGGAGATGAAGAAAGGCAAATAGCTGAACAGAAAGAGAAGTCACCTGGTGAAAAGCTAATGGATATCGGTGAAGGGTATGATAATCTAGCCCGCCTTTATCAGGAAGGCTTTCATATTTGCAATCTTCATTTTGGAAGCCCTCGAAAAGAGGGAGATTGCCTCTTTTGTTTATCATTCCTTAATAAGAAATAATATTAGCCTTCCTGAAATATGGAAGGCTATTTTTAACATAAGAATGTCCGCGTGAAGAATGGCCTGGCTTCATACGCAGCATAAAAGGCATTTTATGCTTCTGTACCAATCATATCGGAGGGAATGAAAATGGATTTTTTAAAGGGAGATGAGCGCTTAGATTATTTGCTCGCAGAGGATTTACGCATTATTCAAAGCCCGTCTGTTTTCTCCTTTTCATTAGATGCTGTACTATTGGCAAAGTTTGTGTACGTCCCGATTCAAAAAGGGAATCTAATCGACCTTTGCAGCGGAAATGGGGTAATCCCCCTTTTTTTGAGCACAAGAACCAAGGGGGCCATTACGGGCGTTGAAATTCAAGAACGCCTCTATGATATGGCCGAGCGAAGTATTGAATATAATAGGCTTGGACAGCGCCTGCATATGATTCATGGGGATATAAAGGATATGCCTAAGACATTAGGCTATGGAAAATTTGATATAGTGACATGCAACCCGCCTTATTTTCTAACACCAGCAGACGGGGAAATCAATGAAAATGAACATTTGGCGATTGCCCGTCACGAAATATTATGCACTTTAGAAGATGCGGTCAAAGCCTCCAGTGACTTGGTAAAGCAGGGCGGCAAGGTTGCGTTTGTTCACCGGCCGGGAAGGTTTCTGGATATTGTCTTTTTAATGAGAAAGTATAAACTTGAGCCAAAAAGGGTTCAATTTGTCTACCCGAAAAAGGGCAAGGAAGCAAATACACTGCTGATTGAGGCGACGAAAAACGGCAGTCCCGATCTGAAGATTCTCCCTCCATTATTTGTTTATGAGGAGAATAATGAATATACCCCAGAAATGAAGGAAATTTTATATGGAGACAAATAGCCATTATTTTTATGTCCTTTCTTGCAAGGACGGCAGTTTGTATGCTGGTTATACCAACAATTTAGAAAGGCGCATTAAACAGCATAATGAAGGAAAAGGGGCAAAATATACTAGAGGAAGAGGGCCAGTGGAACTTATTTTTTCAAAGTCCTATGATAATAAACAGGATGCCATGCGGGCTGAGTATCAATTTAAACAGCTGGACAGGAAAAAGAAAGTGGCCTATCTATTAAAAGAGTCAGGTGGTACATATGTGGCAGCAAAAAAGCTTTAGTCAAGAAGAACAGAAGGGAATCTTATACTTAGTTCCCACACCGATTGGCAATTTAGAGGATATGAGTTTTCGGGCGATAAGAATGATGAAGGAAGCTAATTGTATTGCGGCAGAAGATACTAGAAATACAAAAAAACTTTGTAATTATTTTGAAATTGAGACCCCGATTATCAGTTATCATGAACATAATCAGCAGACTAGCGGAAAAAAGCTTATTGAAAGGCTTTTAAATGGTGAAAAAATTGCCCTTGTCAGTGATGCGGGAATGCCAACAATCTCTGACCCAGGCTTTGACCTTGTCACAGAAGCTCTCGAAGAAAAAATTACGGTTGTTCCTCTCCCAGGTGCAAATGCAGCATTAACAGCTTTAATCGCATCAGGTATTCAAACTCAGCCATTTTATTTCTATGGCTTCCTTAATAGACAAAAGAAGGTAAAGAAAAAAGAACTTGAAGCTCTTGCTAAAGTTCCAGCAACCATGATCCTTTATGAGTCTCCCCACCGTTTAAAGGAGACGCTGACACTGATGGAGGAATATCTGGGAGATAGAAGGATTGTCCTTTGCAGGGAATTAACGAAGAAATATGAAGAGTTTATCAGAGGGACGGTAAAGGAAACGCTGAAGTGGGCTGAAAGTGAAGAAATCCGCGGGGAGTTCTGCATGATTATTGAAGGCACTTCTATTACAGATAATGACAAGGAAGATATGTGGTGGCAGGATCTGTCTATTGAAGAACATGTTAATCATTATATGACAGAAAATCAGTTATCCAGCAAAGATGCGATTAAACAAACAGCTAATGACCGCGATATGGGGAAAAGGGATGTTTATCAGGCATACCATATAAAATAAATAAGGTAAAAAAAAACTTCTCAATTCTTTGAGAAGTTTTTTTATATCTATTAGTGTTTTAAATCTATTAAGGAAAAGATATCTTATTTCGCAAGCTCGAATTTGTTTTGAATTTCTTTTAACAGCAATTCTGCACCTTCACGGCTAATAATTAATTTACCGTCAGCAAGTGTCAGATTGTCATCAGAAACTTCCCCGGTAATTTGGCAAGTCATGTTTGGCTTGTACTTCTTAAGGATAATGCGGTCTTCATCAACGTAGATTTCTAGAGAATCTTTCTCAGCAATATCAAGTGTACGTCTTAATTCAATAGGAATAACTACGCGGCCAAGCTCATCAACTTTACGGACAATCCCTGTAGATTTCATTATTGGTTCTCCTCTCTCAATCCCTAATAAATTATTATTTATATCTCTCTATTTTCGTCATTATTCGACAAATTTTCTTGTTACTTACATAATACCAGCGTTTCCCAAATCCGTCAATTACTTTTATCTTGAGTTCAAATAGAAATTTTTTCCTGTCGTGTTAAGCTTGATATATCAATGTTTACGCTGATATAAAGCCTTTTTAGTCCCTTATTTCAAGGGGAAAAGCCGTTTATGAAAATCCGGATTTCCAAACGCCTTCTAATATTTTTCGACAAGATTCTACAATTTCTACATTATTCATTCTATAATATTATTCGCGGATATGCTCCCTTTTTTTAGGATAAAATTGAATGTATTTTTTTCCAATTTCTAGGCTGATTTTGGAAGAATCTCATTTTAAATGAGAAGAAAGCCGGATATAGCCATTTTGTTGCACAAATCCTAATTTTTAGGTATATTTTGATGGTATAAGAGGAAATGATGACGAGTGTAATCATTTGAAAAAGTTAGGATAATTTTATGTTTTTTCTCGTCCATTTTGGCCGGGAATTTTTATATGTTACTAAGGAGGGAATTTTGATGGGAGAGAAGTTAAAAACTTTTTACCTGACTACGCCGATTTATTATCCAAGCGGGAATTTACATATCGGCCATGCGTATACAACAGTGGCTGGGGATGCAATGGCTCGTTATAAAAGATTGCGCGGCTTTGATGTTATGTATTTAACCGGTACAGATGAACACGGGCAAAAAATACAGCAGAAGGCAGAGGAAAAAGGGGTTTCGCCGCAAAGCTATGTAGATGAAATTGTCAGTGGAATCAAAGTACTATGGGATAAACTCGATATTTCTTATGATGACTTTATACGTACGACTCAAGATAGGCATAAGGAAATTGTTGAAAAGATTTTTGCCCAGCTGCTAGAGCAGGGGGATATTTATTTAGGAGAATATGAAGGCTGGTATTGTACTCCATGTGAATCTTACTTCACGGAACGACAGTTAGTGGATGGGAATTGCCCTGACTGCGGGCGGCCTGTCAATAAGGTGAAAGAAGAGTCCTATTTCTTTAAGGTCAGCAAATATGCCGATCGCCTGCTTCAGTACTATGAAGAAAATCCAACATTTATTCAGCCTGAGTCCCGCAAAAATGAAATGATTAATAACTTCATTAAGCCCGGATTGGAGGACCTTGCTGTTTCTAGGACAACTTTTGATTGGGGCATTCAGGTGCCAGGAAATGCTAAACATGTTATTTATGTTTGGATTGATGCGTTATCAAATTACATTACAGCTCTTGGCTATAATACTGATCATGATGAAAATTTCAAAAAGTATTGGCCTGCAGATGTCCACTTGGTAGGGAAGGAAATTGTCCGTTTTCATACGATTTATTGGCCGATTATGCTTATGGCACTAGATTTGCCATTGCCTAAAAAGGTATTTGCTCATGGATGGCTTTTAATGAAGGATGGAAAAATGTCCAAATCCAAAGGAAATGTCGTCGATCCGGTTACATTAATTGACCGATATGGATTAGATGCGCTTCGTTATTATCTGCTTCGCGAAGTACCTTTTGGCGCAGATGGTGTCTTCACCCCAGAGGGCTTTGTTGAAAGAATTAATTTTGATTTGGCTAATGATCTTGGAAATCTATTAAACAGGACTCTTGCTATGGTTGATAAATACTTTGATGGAGTAATCCCTGCATACAAAGAGTCTGCTGGTGAATATGAACAGGAACTGCTTCGCGTCAATAAAGAGACTGTTAAGCAATATGAGGAAGCAATGGAAAAAATGGAGTTTTCCGTTGCATTAACATCCATTTGGCAATTAGTCAGCAAATCTAATAAATTTATTGATGAGACACAGCCGTGGAATCTTGCAAAAGATGAATCCAAAATAAATGAGCTTGGCAGTGTACTTTCTCATCTTGCAGAATCATTAAGAAGAATTGCTATTCTCCTTCAGCCTTTCTTAACACAGGCGCCGAAGGAAATTTTCAAACAGCTGCATGTAAATGAAGACAGCTTAACATCATGGGACAGCCTTGAAGAATTTGGTACAATCCCAGCTGGAACGAAAATTTCCAAAGGTGATCCGATTTTCCCTCGTCTTGATTTAAAAGAAGAAGTGGAATACATTAAAGCTAAAATGCAGGGTTCAGCGCCAAAGCCTGAAGAAGCTAAAAAGGAAGTGGCCAAGAAAGAAGACAAGCCGCAAACTGATGAAATTACAATTGATGATTTTATGAAAGTTGATTTGCGTGTAGCTCAGGTTATTCAAGCAGAGCCGGTAAAAAAAGCTGATAAACTTCTCAAGCTTCAATTGGATCTTGGCTATGAAAAGCGTCAGGTTGTCTCAGGCATCGCACAATTCTATAAACCAGAGGAACTAGTTGGAAGAAAGGTTATTTGTGTGACAAACTTGAAGCCTGTTAAATTGCGCGGGGAAATTTCCCAGGGGATGATTTTAGCGGGAAGCCAAGACGGCGAGCTATCATTGGCGACCATTGCAGAAAGTCTCCCATTAGGATCAAAAGTAAAATAAATGTGTTTTAACATAGAAATGTTTCACGTGTAACATTCGCGTCAAACATTTCTATGTTTTTCTTTATTTTAGGCTATATTAAAAAACGATGGCCGCAATCATTGAGTTGTCTGACGGAGCACGCTCAGCTGTAGTGAGCAAAATGTTATCTAAATGAAATAATTGAAATGAAAATATAATATAGGAAGAAAGGAGATTTTTTAATGTTTTTCGACACACACGCGCATTTAAATGCCGAACAGTATAGCGAGGATTTAACAGAGGTCATTGACAGGGCTCTTGAGACAGGAGTTTCTAACATAGTAGTTGTTGGTTTTGACCGCCCAACCATTGAAAGAGCGATGGAGCTTATCGAACAATATGATTTTATGTATGCAAGTGTTGGCTGGCACCCTGTCGATGCTATTGATATGACAGATGAGGATCTTCTATGGATTGAGGAGCTTTCAAAGCATCCAAGGGTTGTAGCTCTTGGAGAAATGGGGCTCGATTACCATTGGGATAAGTCGCCAAAGGACATTCAAAAAGAAGTGTTTAGAAAACAAATTCAGCTGGCTAAAAAGGTTAAGCTGCCAATCATTATCCATAACCGGGAGGCCACAGCAGATATTGTAAAAATTTTAAAAGAGGAAAATGCCCAGGAAGTAGGCGGGATCATGCATTGCTTCAGCGGGAGCCCAGAAACGGCTAAAGAATGCGTTGATATGAATTTCTATATTTCCCTGGGTGGGCCGGTTACGTTCAAAAATGCTAAAAAGCCAAAAGAAGTAGCCGAAGTCATTCCAATGGACAGACTTCTGATTGAAACAGATTGCCCATATCTAGCCCCGCATCCGTTCCGCGGCAAAAGAAATGAACCAGGCTATGTAAAACTAGTTGCTGAACAGATAGCAGAAATAAAAGGCATGTCTTTAGAAGAGGTGGCAGAAAAAACAACTGCAAATGCTAAAAAATTATTCGGCATAAACTGACAGTGAAAATTGTCGAATCACCGCAAAGCTTGTCCAAAAGTTTTTTAATTCTAAAAAGTTCTACATTGTCTCGTCCCTACATAGGATAACCATGTCGATAAGTCTCTCTTTCCTTTCTCCCAGAGTTTTTGCATAATAGGGAATATGTTAGGGAAGGAGCTGATTTTTTCTTTTAGAAAGAGAGCTTATTGGGGGCTTGGAAACATTTACTCATTTTTAAAGTGTTGACAGACTTTATAATAGTCTATATAATCTCTCCAAGAGAAAGGGAGGCGTTTTTCATCGTATTCCAAAACATGAAAAGCCTGTTTTCCCAGTCTCTGAGTAAAAAGAAAATGATTATCCTTTTAGCTAGTTTCATAGTTTTTGTTGGGGCGTTAGCATTGATTATCTTTGAAACAACAAAGAAAACAGTGGCAGTTACATTAGATGGCCAGGAGCAGGTCGTCAAAACCCATGCTAAAACAGTTGAGGAACTTTTAGAGGATTTAGAAATCTCTTTGCGCTCAGAAGACCGTGTGTCTCCCTCGGCAGACACTGAGGTGAAGGACAATTTAGAAATTGTCTGGAAACCGGCAAAACAGGTTCATATTGTGAAAGACAGCGAGAAGAAAACGATTTGGACGACAGCCGATACAGTTAAAGAACTTTTTGAAGAACAAAAGATAAGCATTTCCGAGCATGACAAAGTTCAGCCTAAGCTAGAAGAAAAAATTAAAGGAAACCTTGAAATAGAGATCAATAAAGCTTTTCCAATCACATTGTCAGTTGGCGGAAAGGAACAGCAGGTATGGTCAACTTCGACTACGGTCGCTGACTTTTTATCACAGCAGGGCATTACACTAAATGAATTAGATCGTATTGAGCCTAACCAAGAAGAAATTGTAAAGGCTAATGACACCGTTAAAGTCATACGAGTAGAAAAAGTCACCGATGTAGTGGAAGAACCGATTCGATTTGCAGTGGTTACGAAAAAAGATGGCAACCTGAATAAAGGGTCAGAAAAAGTGATTCAGCAGGGCAAAGAGGGACTGCAAACGAAAGAGTATGAAGTCATATTAGAAAATGGCAAGGAAGTTTCCAGAAAGCTGATAAGTGAGAAGAAGGTTACTGAAAAGCAAGACAAGGTCGTGGCAGTTGGCACAAAAGCTCTGCCAGTTCAGCAGGTTGTATCCCGCGGTAATGAAGGCGGCAAGGAAATTATGGTTTCCTCAACAGCTTATACGGCTCATTGCAATGGCTGTTCCGGAAGAACAGCATCGGGAATTAATCTTCGCGCAAATCCAAATGTGAAAGTCATTGCAGTAGATCCAAGCTTTATTCCATTAGGAACAAAAGTTTATGTTGAGGGTTACGGATATGCTGTTGCTGCTGACACAGGTTCGGCTATTAAAGGACACAAAATAGATGTGTTCTTTCCGTCAAAATCAGAAGCTTACCGCTGGGGGCGCAAAACGGTTAAAATCAGAATCCTAGATTAATAGAGTGAGCAAGACCGCATAATGAGTCTTTATAAATTATAAAAGTGCAGGGGGTATATTAGAACCTCTGCTTTTTTATTTTTTCTTTTTTTACAAATCATATATAATAAAACCCATGTTCATTTATATAGACGGATAAGATTACAAAAATGTTTCAGGTTTTTATCAATTATTTTATTTTTTTTGGAGGAAACATGAAAATTCAAGAAATTATCGTTGTTGAAGGCAAGGATGACACCACTGCTATTAAAAGAGCAGTCGATGCAGACACGATTGAAACAAATGGCTCGGCCATTAATAAAGAAACGATTGAAAAAATAAAGCTGGCTCAAAAAACAAGGGGTGTCATTGTTCTGACAGATCCTGATTTTCCGGGCCAAAGAATCAGAAACATTATTAAGGAAAAGGTGCCTGGATGCAAACACGCCTTTATCGAAAAGAAAGAGGCACTTGAAAAGCATGGGAGAGGTGTCGGGGTTGAACATGCCTCTTTAGAAGCTATAAGAAAGGCGCTAAGCCATGCCCAGCTGATGCATGAGGAGGCAGCAGAGGAGATTACTCAGGATGATCTTATTGATGCGGGACTGATTGGCGGAGCGGGAGCAAGAGAACGCAGAGAAAAACTGGGCAAGCTTTTAAAGATAGGATTTACGAATGGGAAACAGCTGCATAAAAGCCTGATGATGTTTCAAATCAGCAAAGAGGATTTTGCAAACGCCATTGAGATGATACGCCAGGAGGAGAGAAATGGATAAAGATATTGCTACACCGTTAAGAACGCGCGCCATTTTAGAAAAGTATGGTTTTTCCTTTAAGAAGAGCCTTGGACAAAACTTTTTAATTGATACAAATATTCTCCGCCGAATTGTGGATTATGCTGAATTGACATCAAGCTCAGCTGCCATTGAAATTGGCCCAGGCATTGGGGCACTGACTGAACAGCTTGCAAAGCGGAGCAAGAAGGTTATTGCCTTTGAAATTGATCAGCGCCTGCTGCCGATTTTAAAAGAAACGCTTGCTCCTTATCCGCATACAAAGGTTATCCATGAAGATATCCTTAAAGCAGACGTTAGAGGAATGATTGAAACCCATTTACAAGGCATAGAGGATATTATGGTAGTGGCCAATCTGCCTTATTATGTAACAACGCCAATTATTATGAAGCTGCTCGAGGAGAACTTGCCTATCAGAGGGATTGTCTGCATGCTTCAGAAGGAAGTAGCCGACCGGATTTCTGCCAAGCCGGGTACAAAAGATTATGGCTCTCTGTCTATCGCTGTGCAGTACTACACTGAAGCAGAAACCGTTATGACGGTTCCGAAGACTGTTTTTATTCCGCAGCCAAATGTAGATTCAGCTGTCATTAGGCTTACTAAGCGCAAGGAGCCTCCTGTTCAAGTGGAGGATGAAGGGTTCTTTTTTCAAGTCATTCGGTCAAGTTTTGCCCAAAGAAGGAAAACGCTCCTAAATAACCTGACAAGCCTTCTGCCGGATGGAAAGCAAAAGAAGGAGCAGATTATTGCAGCACTTGATGAAGCGGGAATTGACCCTATTAGACGAGGAGAAACATTATCAATTGAGGAGTTCGCCCGTATAAGTGATAAGCTTTTACCTGTATTTTCTTAAGGTCTGCTAATGGCAGGCCTTTTTTAATAGCTCTGTTAGCATTGATTGCTGATTTTTCGTCAAAGGGGTCTTTCGCTTTCTTGTTATCACATGTTTATAGACAATCGCATATTTTATGAAAGAACCTTTATTTAATAGCTTATTATTTCGTTTCAATAAGCTAATTGGAGTGACGGCAGTGAGCATTAATATTATGGATATTGTCGGGAGGGTTTCCTACCAGTGTGATATTTTGTTCCGTGTCATCGATATACGTGAAATAAATGGGCGGAAATATGCTGTCTTGCACGGGGAGGACATTCGTCTTATCGCAGATGCACCAATTGAAGATTTAATTGCCATTGGCCCTTCTACAAGAGAAAAGATGACTGAGAAGATACATGAGCTTGAGGAGCAGTCCTTTCAGCTATTCAGGCAGGAAGTGGATCTTTTAAAGGAAAGACAGGAGTACACAGCAACTGATGGCTATACAAAGGCCATGAGTTATTTTCAGATACCGGGAAAGGTTCTTCATTTAGACGGTGATCCTGCCTATTTAGAGAAGTGCCTTGCCTTATACGAAAAAATCGGTGTGCCTGTCGTTGGCATTCATTGCAACGAAAAAGAAATGCCGTTGAAAATTGGCCAGCTTGTCGAATACTATAGGCCAGATATTCTAGTCATTACCGGCCATGACGCTTATTCTAAAGCGAAAGGTAAAAAAACTGATATCAACGCCTACCGGCATTCAAAGCATTTTGTTCAAACAGTGAAAGAGGCAAGAAAGAAGATTCCCCATTTAGATCAGCTAGTCATTTTTGCCGGGGCTTGCCAATCGCATTTTGAATCCATTATCCATGCCGGAGCTAATTTTGCCAGTTCCCCATACAGGGTAAACATACATGCTCTGGATCCTGTATATATCGTAGCCAAAATCAGTTTTACCCCTTTTATGGAGCGAATTAACGTCTGGGATGTCCTGAGAAACACTTTAACAGGGGAAAAAGGCTTAGGGGGAATCGAGACGCGAGGTGTTTTGAGAACAGGTATGCCTTTTAATAAACAAGAGGAGAGCGAGGATATATGAAACCGTTATACAACGGTTTCTTTTCTTTGGATATTTTAGGAAAGGAAATAGGTACATATTTTCACCCATTTAAGCATACATTATGATTGTTGAAAAATAGAAGATTTTGTGGAAGAAAATATATTGACAAAGTTTTTTGTTTGCTGTTATAATTTATATTTTTGTTTGACTCGTTTGTGTAAGTGTGATATACTTAACATAGTGAGGTGGACCGATATGGGAAAAACATTAAAGGATATTAAAAAGGCTCTGGATTCAAACCTTGGTAAAAGACTTTTGCTTAAGGCGAATGGCGGAAGAAGAAAGACCATTGAACGTTCAGGTGTTTTAGCAGAAACGTACCCATCTGTATTTGTAATCGAGTTAGATCAGGACGAGAATGCTTTTGAACGAGTATCTTACAGCTATGCAGATGTTTTAACAGAAACGGTTCAGATAACATTTTATGAGGATGCATCAGGACAGGTTGCTTTAAACTAAATAGATTATTTTTTTTTGTGCTCTGACAGCTGACCGCCCGTCGCTGTCTTTTTTTTATTTTGAACGGATTTTCTTTATTTATTACAAACAGGCAGGATAATTTAGGGGGAAATTAATCTCTATATCTGCTCATACTATATATACGCAGTGTGAAAGGAGATGTTAATCATCGGCAGAAGAAAGGGCATTATGTCAGAGGGGTTTAAAGAAGAACTGGCAAAGGAACTCGGGTTCTATGACGTTGTCCAGAAGGAAGGCTGGGGCGGCATCACAGCAAAGGACGCTGGCAACATGGTTAAGCGTGCTGTAGAGATTGCCCAGCAAAGTCTTAAAAACAGACAATAAACCATTGACATTCTTTTATAAAAGCCATTGATTAATTGAACAGCTGCGAAAAAAGCCGAGGTCCTTCCTCGGCTTTTTCATTTGGTTAAAAAGCTTACCTTTTGCTGACAGCGATCTGTCAAACCTACTTTTCAACCAAAAATTATGAAAATCAGGAGAAATTGTGAAGAAAGTTTGATCATAGGTCTTACTTTTGCTGTTTTGTGGTAAAATAGGACAAAAAATGGAGTGGCGCAATTTTGTAAAGTAGGTGGAAATGTGAAGCTTTTGGTTAAGGCACCGGCAAAAATCAATCTGTCATTAGATGTATTACATAAACGTAACGATGGCTATCACGAGGTTGAAATGATTATGACAACGATTGATTTAGCAGATCGCCTAGAATTAACTTTATTGGAACAGGACCAGATTAAAATTAATTCGCAAAATCGGTTTGTTCCTGATGATCAGAGAAATTTAGCCTACCAGGCAGCGGCTTTACTGAAAAAGCGGTTTCATGTGAAAAAGGGTGTATCGATCGCTATCGAAAAGCATATTCCTGTTGCGGCAGGTCTAGCAGGGGGAAGCAGTGACGCGGCAGCTGTCTTAAGAGGCTTGAACAAGCTATGGGGTCTTGGGCTTTCCCTTGATGAATTGGCTGCTATCGGTTCTGAAATTGGATCAGATGTTTCCTTTTGTGTTTACGGCGGAACAGCCCTTGCCACGGGAAGAGGGGAAATCATAAAAGAGCTGCCTGCTGCTCCTACATGCTGGGTTATCCTTGCTAAGCCTTTTATTGGTGTCTCAACCGCAGAAGTATACCGGAGACTGCAGTTAAACGGCATGAAACATCCAAACACAAAGGAAATGATGGAGGCAATCAGAACGGGCAGTTACGAAGGTGTTTGCAAAAATGTCGGAAATGTTCTTGAGGAGGTCACCTTTTCCTTACATCCGGAGGTTGCACAGATAAAGGACCAGATTAAGCGGTTTGGGGCAGATGCTGTATTAATGAGCGGCAGCGGCCCGACAGTGTTTGGATTAGTGCGTTATGACTCCCGCCTGCAGCGGATTTATAATGGTTTAAGGGGATTCTGTGATCAAGTATTTGCGGTTCGCATGCTGGGTGACAGACACACACTTGATTGAACCCGTATAATAATGATATAGTTACATTAAAATATTCGGGTTTCGGAGGGTCATTAATGAAGTTTCGTCGAAGTGAACGTTTAATAGATATGACGAATTATTTATTAGAACATCCCAGACAATTAGTTTCCTTAACCTTATTTTCCGAAAGGTACGGTTCGGCTAAATCATCTATCAGCGAAGATTTAGCTATTATCAAGGAGACTTTTGAGCAAAGAGGGATTGGTACGCTGCAGACGGTTCCGGGAGCTGCGGGCGGAGTAAGGTTTCATGTTAAGGTTAAAGATGACGAGGCAAAGGAATTCGTTCAGGAGCTTTGCGAACTTATGGCCAGCCCTGAGCGGTTATTGCCTGGCGGCTATTTATTTCTGAATGATATTTTAGGGGACCCTGCCCTTGTACAGCGGATTGGGCGTATATTTGCCTCTGCTTTTGCTGACAGGCATATAGATGTCGTTATGACCGTTGCGACGAAGGGGATACCTCTAGCGTACGCTGTCGCCCAGTACCTAAATGTACCAGTCGTGATTGTCAGAAGGGACAGCAAGGTAACGGAAGGCTCCACAGTCAGCATTAATTATGTATCGGGATCATCAAAAAGAATTCAAACAATGCTTCTATCAAAAAGAAGCCTTGAAGAAGGATCAAGTGTACTAATCATTGACGACTTTATGAAAGCAGGCGGGACGATAAATGGCATGGTCAGTATGCTTGAGGAATTCAATGCCCAATTAGCTGGGATAGGTGTACTAGTTGAGGCTGAAAAAGCGGAGGAACGGCTAGTTGATGAATACTTATCACTTATTCGCCTTTCAGATGTTGATATAAAAGAAAAATCAATTAAAGTCCATGAAGGGAATTATTTTATTTAACATATAAGGGGGAAATAAAAATGAAAGCGATTCATACCGAGAATGCTCCTGCGGCGATTGGCCCATACTCACAAGGGATTATTGTAAACAATATGTTTTACAGCTCTGGCCAAATACCTCTGACAGCAGAAGGGACACTAGTGGAAGGCGACATTGAGGAACAGACCCATCAGGTGTTTAAAAACCTTCAGGCGGTCCTTAAAGAGGCTGGTGCATCTTTAGAAACTGTTATAAAGGCCACTGTATTTATTAAAAACATGGATGAATTTGCTCAAGTTAATGAAGTATACGGAGAATACTTCCATACACACAAACCAGCTCGTTCGTGTGTAGAAGTTGCACGGCTCCCTAAAGATGTTTCAGTAGAAATTGAAGTTATTGCGTTAATTAAATAATTTTTCTTCAAAAAGGCCTGTTTTTAAGCTGGCCTTTTTCTGTGAAAATAATTTCTAGTTTAAAATTTATAACGATTGTTAAAACTAATTAACAATTGAATTTTAACAATA
>NZ_JBXAFB010000028.1:0-19358 GCF_058792595.1 Cytobacillus sp. MT66 | reverse complement strand
CCAACCTTTTCGCCATACTCTTTATTGTTGTTTGTATTGAGGTTCTTCTTGTTCGATTTGTTGAACACGTGGTTCAACATTATCAATAACGGATTGGGTTTGTGTAGCAGCATCTTGATAAAGTTGCTTAGCTTGTTGATTATCCGTACTGAGAGCAAATGTTTCAAAGCTAGCTTGAGCGCTTTTTAATCCAGCTAAAGCTGTTTTAACGTCATTTATGACTGTCATTAATATCACCTCCTATTCTTTGGACCTTATTTATAATGTTTGAAAATATAGATATTTATTCATTAAAAGTTTTAGAAATTGAAATATATTTTTATTATGTTTTGGGAAAAATACTTTTGGCAAGAAAAATTATTTAAGGGAGGGAGGATAGTACAATTTGGACAGTTGAACTTTTAAAAAACTAAAGTACAGATGTGTTTTACTATTCGAGGGGAATGTTTCTTTGAGAAGCATGGATTTTAAAAATGGAGTATTGATGCAGTTTGTATTTTTTCAATAAATATAAAAGAGAGGTAAACGGAGTATGTATAAGGACTTTCTTGAAACTATTTCAGGAGCAAAACCACGTGCAAGGTATAAGCAAATTAATAAAAATTTAAATCAGTATTTTTCCAATCCTATAATTCATAAAGAAATTCATGGTGAAAAAATATATGTTGCCTTGGATCTAGACAGAATCTGGAATAGGATTAATTAAAATTTAGTTAATAGAATCAATTTCATTATCCTTTTTTAAAAGGAACAGAGTTTCAGAATTTGTAATCCTATAAATTAATTATCCCTGAGTAATTAAGATAGTTAATTTTTCCCAAAAATTCATTTTTCCAAAATGTGCATCTACCCTTTGCCCTCAAAAATCCTCCCCTTCAACTATCTTTCTACTTTTTGATGATCATAATTTTATATATGTTCTACAAAAAATAGTCAATTACCTAAATTTCCCTCAACTAGTTTAATACCAGCTCCAATATAATCCAAGTCACCATAGAGAAGCAGTCATTACAAAAATCTCATGTCTGCCATCTAGTAAATAATGTTTCGATACACCATTATATTGGAAACTTTTGGCAAGGGTAATGCCTATTATCCAGTAGAATAAAAAAAGATTAAACGGAGAAAATAAATTTAGATTAAAACAATGGAAAGGGCGGTAATAATGAATCTTAAATGGTTAAGAATATTTACAGCAGTTTTTCTTTCTATCTTCCTGTTAATGGGGTGTAATAATGGAGATGAGGATAATAATCCACCACCTGAAGTGGATGTAGGTCCAGGGACAGAAGAACCAATTGAAGATCCTCAAGACGCGGCAGATACAGATATTATTGATGAAAATAATGTAAATACAGAAGAACCAATTGAAGATCCAATCGACGCAACAGATCCAGATACTATTGATGAATAAGTTTATACACCGTTTGTTCTCAAACGGTGTTCTTTATGTATCAAGATTCAAGGATGTTAATAAGAAATTTAATACTTATATTGCAGCATTTTCTAATAACAAATTTATAGAGGTGTCTCATGACAAAATTACGAAAGTCCTTATTGGTTACTGTTTCCGTACTTATTCTTCTATCCATAGGGTTATTATTCATAGTACCAAATACAAGAAACAAAGAGAATCCCGAAAATAAAACAGTTGCTGTCAAAAACAAATTTAATCCCCCTATAACCAATGTCCAAAATGTTGAAAACGAAAAAAATGTTCTTCAAATAAACAGCCTTTCCATGGGTCAAACCATCAAGAATCAATTAAAAAATGATCCTTCCGTTTTTCTAATTAAACACAATGAAAAAACTGAGAGTCATTATATTAAGAAAGAAGTAAACGTTACATTCAAGACTCTTCCCTCAACAAAGGAAATAAAAAGGATAACACAGGAGATAAATGGCACTATCATTAAAAAGCTAAATTCTACGATTGTTTTTCGTTCTAATACGCTTTCGACCAAGGAACTTATTGAATATTTTAACAGACAGGCTATGGTTGAATTTGCTGAACCCAATTATCTTTATCTGCAAAATCAAATTGGACTTCCTAATGATTTGCTGTATAGAGAACAATACCAATGGAACTTATCGGCAATTCAAGCAGAAGCAGGCTGGGATATCACAAAAGGGGATGAACATATTATTATTGCTGTTATAGACACTGGCGTTGATTTGGACCATCCTGATTTGAGAAGTCGATTAACAAATGGTTATAATGTACTGTTGAATAATAATTTCCCTGATGATGACAACGGGCATGGCACCCATGTATCAGGAATCATTGCATCGGAAACAAACAACCAAGAAGGCCTTGCTGGTGTCACCTGGTATAACAAAATAATGCCTATAAAAGCAATGGGTGCTGAAGGGTATGGGACGACCTTTGATATAGCAAAAGGGATTTTTTGGGCAGTGGATCATGGAGCCGATGTTATTAATATGAGTTTAGGCAATTATCAGTATTCTTCACTTTTAAAAGAGGCAATCGATTATGCATATAATAAAAATGTTGTCTTGATTGCTGCAGCAGGAAATGAAAATACTATGCAACCGAGCTATCCAGCTGCTTTTCCTAAGGTTCTAAGTGTCGCCGCCGTAAGTTACACAGGACAACGTGCCCCATTCTCAAATTATGGAGATTATATCGATGTTTCAGCTCCCGGAGTCCAAATTCCGAGCACCTATTTTAACCAGCAGTATGCGGTCCTTTCAGGCACTTCTATGGCTTCACCACATGTAGCAGGACTAGCAGCTCTTTTGCTTTCTGCAAACCCTAAATTAACTAACCAAGAAGTAATAGACATTATTAAGAATTCTACTTATGATTTAGGAATCCCTGGAACTGATAACGATTTCGGTAGTGGCTTAATTAATGTAAAAAATGGATTGGAAGCTGCCCTAAATCAATGATCACTCTATAAACCCCATTCAAGGCAAAAGGCAATGACCCCTTTTTGGACCGTTGCCTTTTGCCTTTAGTTGTTATAAAACACCCTACATGGTGTCCCCA
This sequence comes from Cytobacillus sp. MT66, assembly GCF_058792595.1. Lineage (NCBI taxonomy): Bacteria > Bacillati > Bacillota > Bacilli > Caryophanales > Bacillaceae > Cytobacillus > Cytobacillus sp. MT66. Next base: position 16,345 of record NZ_JBXAFB010000028.1, on the reverse strand, counting down.
AGTTTTTTCTTTCTAATTAATTTATAATAAGTAAATATTGAACTTTCAGTTAGTTCAGGGGTTCAGGTGAATATTTCGTTTATACTTGAGGACTATGTTTTTGAAATTAATAGGAAAATCAAAAGAAAAAAATTATTTACTTTGCCCCTGGTTGCACCGATTCTGGTACTGGGCCTACAAGTAAAAATTTTACTTTTAAAGGTTAAAAGCCACATCCTCCCGTTGAAAAATGCAACTCATTCAAAAAATAGTTGTTAACTTTTAATCACTCGTGATGGAATCAAAGATGGAGCCTATTTTACATTTGCTTTATTATTACTCATCAATTTGTTTTGAATTTTTACGAATAACTCCAATTCCCCAAAGGAGCAAGGGAATACCTATCATATTTATAGGGAGAACAAATGGAAGCCAATATTTTTCAAGATAAGAAACAGACGCTTCGTTATTATTAGGATAAATCAAAGAAAGTACTATTGAAGCTATTGCTACAAACCAAATAACCTTTCGCCAATCCTTTATATTTAGCCATTGAGCTATCCCATAACTAGATACGAATAAATAAATGGACAATTTTATAAATATACTGAAGATCCATATAACAGTCACAATTATTTCCAAGTTTTGCAGGAACTGCATAAGAGATATGTATCTCGCCATCTCAAAAAATGGATACCATAGTCTTGAAGACAAATTTGCTCCAAATACCATTAGAATTTCTAGCGTTGAAATAGTCACTAAAATAGATACAACTCCTACACCCCATACAGCCCAAGTTACTCCTTTTTTAGGTTCTTCTGTAAAAGAGAGTAGCATCATTATTAAAACAGACTCACCATAAAAAGATACAGGGATTAAACTTCCTTGTAAAATAGATTTTAATCCTGAGTCAGTATAAACGGGTAGAATCTTATCCCATTCTATATTATTAATATTAAGGATCAAAGTAATAATAACCATTAAAAATATCAACGGGCCCATGATTTCACTACACCGCCCAATGCCTTCAATCCCCCCTATGCAATTAACATAAATGACTAAAAGTAATAAAAGTACAATTAAAATAAACAATGGGGTTCTTGTAAATAAAGTCATTTGGATTATTTCTGATGATTGACGAAAAATAACTCCAATCACAGAAAGCCAATGGATAAAATATGGAATCACTATAATTCTCCCTAACCATTTCCCTAATATGCTTTGACTATACTGAATCAATGTTTGGTTTGGATAGAGAAGACTTAGTTTTCCAGCAATAAAGGTGATTCCTATTCCTGCCAACCCAGCAAAAACAAATGAGATCCAGGCGTCCTGCTTTGCTTCCTCAATTGCTGGTGATTGTGTCAGTAACAAAACCATTCCAATTTCTAGAGATGCAATCATCCAAAATATTTGATACTTGGAAATTTTCATTTCTGGATCTCACTTTCTTTCAAATGTAAAGGAGAACCAGTTACCCCAGTTCGCTCAATATGTATATCCACTTTAACTGTAATATCTGCATCTGAGAATTTCTTACTCCAATCCTTTTTCCATATTTTCCATTTCCGAGGGTATTTCTTATGAACGGATTGTCCAAAATCCAATATATCTGTTTTATATTCTTTTTGAACTTTTGTAATGGTACTTATCATATGATCTTGCAAATTCTTATTAAATGAACGTTCTATTATTTTAAGATTCTTCGGCTGCTTTAGGTCTAATGCTGTATTATTTTCACGAACCACCCCTGTTCCGGAAAGCTTTATATGAAATTGCACTTGATCATTTTGTATAATGGGTTGGATCTTACTTTGAAAATTCATACCCAGAATACTTACATTTCCTTCTTCCCCTAATAAATTTGTGTTTAAATAATGAGTATTTAACTTGTTAATAATCCACAATCTATCAACAGCCTCCCGATAGGACAAAAATCCAACCAACTCAAGATCCTGATTGAAAATAGCTCTCCCACCAAGACGAAAGGTCTCGGTATCCTTTTCTTTCTCCTGTTTCCCTTCTTTTTTAGAACTAATAATTTCAAGAATCGGTAATGTCGGACTAATTCCCTCTGAACTCGCACCTTCCAAAAAGTCCTTAAACGTAGTGCTTTCTGGTCCTGCTGTACTTTGGAACATTTTCATTGCAGCAGTAGAAGGCATATCTTCCATCTTGTACGGTACCTCCATAAAATCCAATGCATCACCGTTTTTTAAAACAAAAAAGTTCGTTCGTATGGGAAGTTCAGGCTCTCGACTGTATACATCAAGGATGTTCGATATCCCGTTTCTGGCTAAGCGTTCCCCAATTACAATAACCTTCTGATGGCTTGGAAAAACTTTCCTTGAGAGCTTTCTTTGCAAATTCTGAGTTACATCCAAAAGACTTTTCCCCGTCGCTGTTTCAACTATGTATCCTTTGCCTTGACCACTACTTTTCTCACCAATTTCCCCAGGAACAACAATCTGAGCACTGCCAATATATTCTCCATCTTCATTTTGGTCGAAACCCCACCCCAATATGATCGCCTGATCGTTAATTTCTCTTTCATCCCAGCATCCGGTAGTTAAAAACATACAAACTGGCATAATAAGACATATTTTTAATCTTTTGATCATCTCATCATTCGTTCCTTCCTTCAGGTTTTCGTCCGCTGCCCTTCAGGAATACGGGTTTTATCTTGACCAGCTACCCTTATAGGTCGGCGATGCATGCTCCATCTAGGTGCTCGTACCAAAACATCCTTTAGATATTTTGGGTTTTGCGGGGCAATCGGACTTAAATAGGGAACCCCAAAGGATTGAAGATGAACAAGATGAATAAGGATGGCAATCATTCCTAGAATAACTCCATAAAGACCAAACAATCCTGCTAGGATAAGTATAGGAAAGCGAAGGAGTCTGTATGCAGTGCCAAAATTATATCGCGGTACAGCAAATGAGGCTATTCCTGTGGCTGCTACCACAATAACCATGGGAGCAGAAATAATACCAGCTTGTACAGCAGCCTCCCCTATAACAAGCGCTCCTACAATACTAACAGCTGAACCAATTGTCTTTGGAAGTCGTATCCCAGCTTCACGTAAAGCTTCAAACATCAGCTCCATCATAAATGCTTCAAGCAACACTGGAAATGGGACATCCTCTCGTGCAGATGCTATACTTATTAACAAATTTGTTGGAATTAACTGTGGGTGAAAAGTTATTACTGCAACGTATATAGAGGGAAGCAGTAATGAAATATTAAATAAAATATAGCGAATCCAGCGAATAAAGGTTACATAAATAAACCGTTCATAGTAGTCTTCAGCGGCCTGCAACCCCGACCAAAAGGTCATGGGAACAATCAGAACAAATGGAGTATTGTCCACAAATATGGATACTTTCCCTTCCAGTAAACTACTGCAAACGATATCAGGGCGTTCGGTGTTTTGAACTTGCGGAAATGGAGAAAAAGGAAAATCTTCAACAAACTCTTCAATATAACCAGACTCGATAACTCCATCAATTTCAATCGACTCGAGTCTCTTTCGTACTTCCTCAATAACAGAATCACTTGCAATTTTTTCAATATATACAACTGCTACATCCGTTTTTGAAAGTTTGCCAATTGTAAATGACTCTATCTTCAATCTAGGACTCCTAATTCGTCTTCGGATTAAGCTTGTATTCACACGTAATGTTTCTGTAAACCCGTCTCTAGGACCACGTATGACGGTTTCGGAGGAAGGCTCTTCAATTGACCTTTTTTCAAAACCTTTTAAATCTGCAAGTAAAGCAGTTGTTTCTCCCTCGACTAGAATGGCGACATTTGCCGTTAATATACCATTAATTAATTCATTTACATTCTTGGTTGATTTTATTTGAGCAACCGCACGAAGCTGATTTTCAACAAATTCTTCAAATATAAATACTTCACATTTTTTTTCAGATGTCCTAACAGGATTTAACAAAATCTCATCGAGAGGTTTTGTGTCACATAAACCATCGATATAAACAAAAAGTAATTTTGTTTTATCGTTTATAGGTACAACACGAAACACAACATCGGAACATTGTTGAAAAATATTTCGCAAAAAACGTTCATTGGCTGAAAGGTCTGATCTTATTAATTTATCTGTTTCTTCATTTGAAAAAGAATCAATCATTTCTGAAAGCCTAACTTTTTTTCTTTTTCTTAAGTTTAGAGGTAATTTCATGAACAGTCATCTCCTCTCATGGTATAGTTTCCCAGAAAGGAGATGAATTATACTGGTTGATTTTATACATTCCAAGATACGGAAATCCCTATTTTCTGAAAAGGACATTTTATTTAACCTTATGATGGTAAAAGGCAAATAATCCCCAGCTTTTTGTCAGGATGGGGATTGAGTTAGTATATAGTTTATTTCATTAGGTTTCTTCCTATTAACAAGTTTTTATTGGTAACCTAACTTCAACCGTAGTACCTTCATTTTCTTTACTTTTTACTTCTATTGACCCGTTATGTTCCCGAATAATTCTAAAACATATCATTAAACCTAAACCAGTACCTTTTTCTTTATTACTATAGAACGGCTCACCTAATTTCTGAACTCTCTCCTCACTTATCCCAGTTCCATTATCAATTATTTTTATCAGGACATTTTTCCCTTCAATACTGCCTTGAATTTCTACAAACCCATTTTTAGGAATTGCTTCAATGCTATTTTTAATTATATTAATGAAAACTTGTTTTATTTGGTTGGTATCACTCATAATCTGAGGAAGATTTTGTTTATACTCTTGGAAAATTTCTACATTTTTTAAATTTGCTTCTGGTTTTAATAATGTCTCAACTTCTTTAAGTATCGTTCTAATATTAACCTTTTTTAATTGAATTTCTTTTGGTTTGGCAAGATTAATAAATTCCTCGAGAATTCCTTCAACTTGTTTTAACTCCTTGGAAATTACTTGGAAAAATTCTTTCTTCATGATTCCTTCCTCTAAAAGTTGAATGAATCCTTTTATTGAAGTTATAGGGTTTCTAATTTCATGTGCAATACCTGCAGCTAGTTGACCCACAACTGATAATTTCTCTGATTTTGAGAGGTGCTCTTCCATTTCCCTTTTTTCAGTAATGTCTCTCCCCACTACTATAAAATGTTCTGGATCGCCATTTTCTCCAAGGACTGGGGTACCTAGTCCTTCAATTAATAACGACTTCCCATCAACGTTAACAAACCGAGCTTCCATCCTTAATGGATTCATAGTATTTATTATTTTTTCAAATCCCATCATTACGCTTTGCCTGTCATCAGGATGTAGTAAATCAAACGATCTTTTACCTATATATGATTTTAATGGGTTACCCATTACTTTTCCAAGGGAAGGTGATGCATACTTTATCATTCCATTTATATCCAATAGCATTATTATGTCCGTCATGTTTTCAGAAATCAGCCGATATTTAGCTTCGCTTTCTTGCAAAGCTTTCTCTGCTTTTTTCCTTTTCGTTATATCTATACATGAGCCTATGACTTGTACTACTTTCCCCGCTTTTTTAATAGGCCGTAAAGTTGCAAGATAATAAATCCCATTTAGCTCTTCCTCATAAGTAACAAATTCTTCTCCTTGCCATGCCATCTTATAATAGGCAGTTTTATCGAGGGCAGTTGTATAAGGAAGAAAATCACTTAACTCTTTTCCTATCACTTGGGAAGGAGTCATTCCAAGACGGTATAATAATTCCCCGTCACATTGTGTATGAATAAATCGTTCATTAATTTTCTCATACTTAAATATCATACCTTGCTGCAAACGAATCGTATCGCGTAACTCTCTTTGGGCTGATTCCAATAATTCTTTCAATAACAATTGTTGATTTATATCTTTAGGGATTCCATGTTCTTCAACTATTTTTTCTATTTCAAACCATTTTTCTTCTAATTGGGATGCTGTTAAGGGCTTGCTTAAAAAATATCCTTGTCCTTCATCACATAAATGTTGTTGTAGAAAAACTAGTTGTTCTTTTGTTTCTATTCCTTCTGCCACTACAATCAAATTCAAATTATGAGCCATTGAGATAATGGTTTTAACTATGGTTTCATCATTTGGATTGTTTCGAAGTTCTTTAACGAAAGACCGGTCGATTTTTAATGTATCAACAGGAAAATTTTTCAAATAACTTAATGAACTGAAACCTGTACCAAAATCATCGATACTAACATGGACTCCAATCTTTTTAAGATATTGTAACATTAAAATTGTACGGTCAATATCAACTGTCATACTTTCAGTAATCTCAATTTCTAAAAAGTGTGGTTCTAATCCTGTTTTTTGAAGAATGGATTCAATGGTATCAATAATATTTGTCTGATTAAATTGAATAGCTGATAAATTGACGGAAACAACTGTTGAAAAACCTTGTTGTTGCCAATTTTTATTTTGTTTACAGGCAGCATTTAAAACCCATTCTCCAATAGGTAAAATTAATCCTGTCTCTTCAGCAATAGGTATAAATGTTTCTGGCGATACCATTCCCCATTCTGGGTGGTCCCAACGAAGTAATGCCTCAACACCCACAATTTTCCCCGTATTTAAATTGATTTTAGGTTGATAGTGAAGTAATAACTGATTATTTTCTATCGCCTTGAGGAGCTCTAACTCTAATTTTATAGCATCTACTCTTCCTTCACTCTCATCAAAGGAGTAGAACTTATATTTATTTCTACCCTCTTTTTTTGCCTGAAACATTGCATTTTCTGAACGTTTTATTAATAATTCTTCACTTTGCCCATCCTTAGGAAACTGGCTAACCCCAACGCTAATTGAAATTCTTATATCAAACCCATTTACACAAAATGGACTTGAAAAAGATTCAAATATTCGTTCAATCACAGATGAAATTTCATTATCATCAAGGTTTTCCAACGTTATAAGAAATTCATCTCCATAGTAACGAGCTATGAAACCAAATTGATTTATTTTTTTCTCAATTTGTCTTGAGATTTGTTTTAATACCAAATCACCTACTCCATGACCATATGTATCATTTACATTTTTAAAATTATTAATATCTATAAATAAAACAGCAAATGAACCACCAATAGATTGTGATTGTAACTTGCGTTTTAAGTATTTATTAAAATAAAAACGGTTCGGTAATTCTGTGATAACATCGTAATTAGCTAGGAAATTAATGTTTTGAAACTCTTTCTTTTTTTCTGTAATATCTCTAAAAAGTACAGACAAGCCTTCCTTAGAAGGAAATGCCCTTATTTCATACCATCTATTATTAAAAAGTTCTTCAAACTCTACAGGAACTTGTTCGGACAAAGCCCTTTTATATCGTAATACAAATTTATGCAAGTCACTGTGTGACAATACATCATAAATATATTGCCCAATCGCATTTTCTTGTTTAATTTGTAAGAGTTTTTCTGTAACATTATTTATATATTCAAATTTTAATTCATTATTTAACGAATAAAATGCATCGGATACTCGCTCTAAAATATCCTTTGTATTGGATATAGTACTCAATGGTGATCTCCTTTCGTTAGGACCTAAAAAAGGAACTAAATTATTCACTAATATTATATAGGTATTCCTGTTTCGACGGCCAATTTAATATAATACATCGATGTTCTTAAAACACCTTGAACTTTCATCCATTATTAATCTTTTTTTTAGAGTGTACCTAGCGAAATGGTATTTTTCACTCTACAACTAAAAGCACCCGTTCCTAATATAAGGTTAGCCCGATTTTTCTGGTTAACCTTTTTATATTTGGTCATATGATTACGGTAGTCGAGGTAGAACGTCGCACCCCTGGGACTCGATCCCGTTAACTAAACTGTTCACCCCCTACTTGCATAAGCATGTTTCAGGCTGTTGGGACAAGGATCCCGTTTAACAAGCGAGCCTATGACATTACAAGAAGCCTTAGGAGATACTGAGTTTAGGAGGAGAGAGTATACGAATCCGTCATTTGATAAAGTAAATACTTGTGAATTAGGGCAGAGTAAACACCAATCAGCATTTTAATTTTTATTTCTAAATTGGTTAAGATGCTTCAGAAACTGTTTCTCCTATTTCTATATGTCCTAAAGGAATACCCCACAGCCCTACATCTGCTATTTTCTGTAACAAAACTTGATTCTCTTCTTTCATAATAATTACAGGAACACCAGCTTTAAATTCATCATTTCTCTACATACAATAAACCTCCCTCTATAAATATTGATTTATCAACGGTTTACCCGTTGGTAGGGTGTCAAAACACGTTTTCTAACAAAATTTTTATATTATGTGAAACTCTTCCAATGTATGGGTATACTACGCGGTCATTACTGGATAATGTGGAAATTAGTGATTGAAAATTACGCGATGCACAATGGATCACTTATTTTCTGGTTTTGTCTCCTTGGTTACAAATTAGGGGTCAATTCTGCAGATTTGACACCCCGTATCATACCAAGAGGGCTCTTTTTGTACAAGTCCCCGAAAAAGCTTCTAACAGGAATGCTCCATTAATTATTAAAAAAAGGCCGAAAGGAAAGATTCAACGCATAGCAAATACGCTGAACCTTTCCCTCGGACCTTTTATGTCAATAGGTGCCTTTTACATTTGTAAAAGTTGTAGACCTCCATCACAGACCTAAATAAATAGCGTAACCTATCTGCAATTTTCCAGTTCATTTCATATTTTACAACTAATAATTAAAAAGTTAATTGGGTTCTTATAACCTGCTATTGTTTATTGAATAACTTAGAGCATCGAATCGCTTCCTTTTCTAAAGAGCGTAATTCTTGCTGATGAATCACGCCCTTAGTGAACAAACTATTATTAATTAATTTTTGTATCCCTTTTACACATACCAGAGGTATTTACTGTTAAGATATATTATTATTTAACAGCTTCTTTTAATTCTTGCCCGGCTTAAAAACAGGAATTAAAAGAAGTAGCAATTCTATTTCTTCACCGGTTTCGACCATTTCTACCTGAACGTTCCCGTACCTCAAACGTCCGGAAATCCAATTAATGGATTTTTTTCTCTTTCAGCAAGTGTGTTTGAAACCGTATTAAACAAGGCATCAACTGCCTTTGAAGCATCCTTCTGTGTTAGTTCAGCTTATGCTGATACAACTTTCACTAATTCTGTTTTATTCATTCTTTTACACCTCTATATTCTAAATTTACTATGTAACAAGAAAAATATAGCCCAATAAAGTAACATTAATCAATATTAACAACCTTAAAGGCACATGAGAGGGTGTCATGACTTGTGAACATGGTAAATACTAAAGAATTTTGCCCGTTTGTTTAGTGCGTCCACCCTCATTTTTTTTTACAGTTTGCTTATATTAAAGGAAACCATTTGATACATGTTTCATAATATTGATTTCCTTTAAAATGATGGTCACAATTTTGTTGAATCTTTTTAGCGTTTCTCCAAAAAAGCAAGGTGAGTTTTTAATTGATTGATCTCCTCCTCAATTATTTGGAACTTCAACGTAAACCTCCTAACAGCAAGAGTTATTGATATAATTTACCACCAGATTCCTTAAACTCTTCAGCTTTTTCCTTCATTCCTTTTTCTATTGCTTCTTTTGTATCGAGTTTATTTTCTTTCGCGTAATTACGAATATCTTGAGATATCCTCATGCTACAAAATTTCGGTCCACACATTGAGCAGAAATGTGCTATTTTTGCACCTTCTCCAGGTAACGTCTCATCATGATATTCTAAAGCACGTTCAGGATCCAATGATAAATTAAACTGATCTCTCCATCGAAATTCGAAACGAGCTTTTGATAAGGCATCATCTCTTTTGTGTGCACCTGGATGCCCTTTCGCTAAATCAGCAGCATGTGCAGCTATTTTATAAGTTATAACACCTTCACGGACATCATCTCGGTTTGGTAAACCTAAATGTTCTTTTGGTGTAACATAACATAGCATAGCTGTACCATACCAACCAATCATGGCTGCACCTATCGCAGATGTAATATGATCATAACCAGGAGCTATGTCAGTTGTAAGTGGCCCTAGAGTATAGAAAGGCGCTTCCTTACAAACCTCAAGTTGTTTGTCCATGTTTTCTTTAATAAGGTGCATAGGTACGTGACCTGGACCTTCAACCATTACCTGTACATCATGCGCCCAAGCAATTTTTGTTAGTTCACCAAGAGTTTCTAATTCCGCAAATTGTGCTTCATCATTAGCGTCAGCAATTGAACCAGGACGTAGACCATCTCCTAAAGAGAATGCAACATCATAAGTTTTCATAATCTCACAGATTTCTTCAAAATGAGTATATAAAAAGTTTTCTTTGTGGTGGTGAAGACACCATTGAGCCATAATAGATCCACCCCTGGATACAATACCTGTTAAACGTTTTGCAGTTAACGGAACATATCGCAAAAGAACACCAGCATGAATGGTGAAGTAATCCACGCCTTGCTCGGCTTGCTCAATCAAAGTATCACGGTAAACCTCCCATGTAAGGTCTTCGGCAACACCGTTTACTTTTTCAAGTGCTTGATAGATAGGAACGGTTCCTACAGGAACAGCTGAATTGCGAATAATCCATTCCCTTGTTGTATGAATGTTTTTACCTGTTGATAGGTCCATAATATTATCAGCACCCCAACGAGTGGCCCATGTCATTTTTTCGACCTCTTCTTCTATGGAGGATGTAACAGCAGAATTTCCAATATTTGCGTTGATTTTAACATGGAAATTACGTCCTATGATCATAGGCTCTGCCTCTGGATGGTTGATATTAGAAGGGATAATTGCTCGACCTCTTGCAACTTCTTCGCGTACAAATTCAGGTTTCATATTTTCCCTTAATGCGATAAATTCCATCTCAGGAGTGATGATGCCCTTCCTTGCATAATGAAGCTGTGTAACATTTCCACCTTTTTTTGCACGTAACGGTTTACGCTTTAAACCCGGAAACACATTATGATTAGCTCGAGGGTCATTCTCATCCTTATATCCATTGTCTTCAGCCTTAACTTCTCTACCTTCATATTCCTCAACATCCCCTCGTTCATGAATCCATGTGCTTCGAAGAGGAGGAAGACCTTTTGTAATATCAACTGAATATTTAGTATCCGTATAAGGTCCGCTTGTATCATAGACCCGAACTGGTAGATTTTCTTCTTCACCAAAGGCGCCCGTTGTAGGACTTAGTTCAATTTCACGCATTGGTACCTTGATATCGGGTCTTGAGCCTTCAACATAAACTTTTTTACTACCTAAAAAACTAGACATGATGGAAATGTTTTTTTCGTTTAATGAAGTTCTTGACATAGAGTAAATCTCTCCCTTTTTTATAATTAAAGAGGACGAGATCTAGACAATAAAAGAGGAATTAAAGAAATGAATTAAATAAAAAAAGCCGAATCCAAAAAGGATGGACCGGCTTTGTATGTGGAAATTTATTTAATACATGATTATTTTTTCTAACTTCCCCACGCTAGTATGAGCTAGATCAGGTCCAAAGGGTCAAGAAACTTTAACGTGTTTCTCTCTCAGCCCAACTTATTGGACTCCCCTAGTTATTTCTATTCAATTTGGTTTTAGTATACACGAGTTTTAAGTAAAATAAAAGGACCAATAAAAAATATAAAAACCATTTGATTAAGAGACGGACAGCAATTGGTTCTATTGGTAATATGAATTAAACAATAAACATTTTAATTTTTTACAAGAGAGGGAAATAAGGTTTACTTAAGAAGAAAATGAAACGAAATTCCTTAGTTTAAAGGTTGAAAGTCTAAAAGAATCTCCTTTAACTATATGTATAACTTGAGGGGGTCCACATATATTAGGATGAAATTTAATTCCTTTTTCTACCGTACAAATTATAATGGTAGAACTCTTCTTCTGTTAAATTCTCTGTGTATCTACAGGGCGGTCAATAAAAGAAAGCTTGAATAAATAAAAAATAAGGATCGATCTTCAAGCTTATAGGATTACTTTGCGGTCTAGAGAAGAACCCTGTCACTAAGGCTTTTTGAAGGGTATAAAAATTGGCAAACCCATTATTTAATTATTTCAACCGTATGCTCCTCATGCTCATGTAGGCGATCATCATTTTGCACATGGATAGTTATTATGTAAATACCAGCTTCTCTAAATGAATAAGAACCAGTGTATTCGCCTGAATCAGCTTCTTCTGTTTCTACCCAATCATGCTTGTCTGCATTACTTTCATGATAGATCTCATAACGGACATTCGCATTTTCAAGCGGTTCATGATCAATCTGTAAGTTTACAGTCAAATTAGTTGGTTGATTCATCTTGATATCTTCCGGCTTCAGAAAATGCATACTAAATCCTTCGGCATGACTGCCGTGTTCATGACCTTCAGCTTGGTCTTGGTGCCCTTCCTCATGAGCAGCAGTAGCGCCTTCACCGATTGTAATTTGTTTTTTCGGCATGGTGTGCATATCTTTTGCTGTTGTGTGTGCATATATTTCATAAACCCCATCACGGTCAAATGCTACTTCAGCTGTATATGTTCCATCGTCATTATTATTCGCTTCTATCGTAGTACTTTCATCTTCCTTGCCCATTTCCCAGTATTCAAATTTCACTTCTTTGGCATCTTTCACTTTTTCTTCACCATAATTAACAATGGCCTTAAGTTTAACCTTTTCATTTACTTCTGCCTTTTCAGGAAGCACAAATTCAACTTCGATGATCTTTGGTTCTTCAGATGCCTGCTTTTGCTCATTTTTATCTGTGTTACCACATGCAGATAAAAGGCCTAAAACTAAAATTAGCAGCAGCATTCCAATTTTTCTTCTCATTTAAGTTCCTCCATCTATTCTTAGATTCGTCATTATTATAGAACTTTTTTAAGGTCATCTATGATAACATCAACTACCTCAGCCTCTATCCCACTGTAAGATTTAATAATTTTCCCTTCTGGGTTTACTAAAAAGAAGCTAATTCCATGTGTTACTTGGTCAGTTCCTGCAGGCGGCGCTGCCAAAAGGGATTGAAATGAGTCTATCGACAGGTCTCTAATGGTGTTAAAATCATAACCAGTTAAAAAGGTCCAATTGCTTAAATCAGCCTCATACCCTTCCGCATACTCTTTTAATACCTCCGGGGTATCACGGTCTGGGTCGACGGTGAACGAGATGAGCTGAGCATCTAATTTTTCCTCTTTCATCTTATCTTGAAGTTTGGACATGTTGAATGTCATTGGCAGGCAAACGGTTTCACAATTTGTAAAGATAAAATCGGCTATCCACCAATTCCCTTTCAAGTCTTCTGATGATAATGAGTTATTATCCTGTGTTGTAAATTCAAATTCCTTTACTTGCTTGGACATATTTGTTTCAATTTCACTGCCGCACCCAACTAACAAAAGGGTAAGAACAATGACCAAGGATTTTAAGTATTTCAATATAATATCCTCCTTCCTAATTGCTTAGATCTACGAGAAAGAATTTGTGTACGGGTTGTTACTTATAGATATTCCTTACTCTCTTTCGGCAATCTTCATTAACTATGTTTGCTGCAGCACCCCGTACGACTTTGCATTTTCTGATAAATCACTTCCATGGCATCCTGTAATCCATAGATTTTTCCTCCAAAACCTTTAACAAACTTTTCGGCATGTTCTCGATTTTCAAATGTCAATACTTGGGGCTGACAACATGCAACGTTAAGAGTGGTATCGATAACGTACCAAGTTAATGGAGCGCTAATCGTTGTATGCATAAAAAAATCATGGCATATTGCCTGTAGCACTTCTTCACCTAATTGGCGGTGTCTAAGCAGGCCACAATGAGCACAACAAGCTGTTTCAATCCTATCGTCTGATAGGATTAATCGATAAGCCATTTTAGGATTATTTGGTCTTTGACAGTAAATACAATGACTTTGTCTCGATAAAGAATGGGTATTCTTTTCAACAAGTGAAATGCCGCCAAACGTCTTGGAAATAAGGCCTTCTTCCAATAAAGGCTTAATATCCCGATAAATCGTCATTTCTGAAACGTTAAATTGTTTACTTAGGTCGCCAATTTTCAATGTTTTTTTCGTTTGAATCAATAGTTTAATTTGTCTTTGCCTTTCAATCGGAAGCATTTTTCATATCCCTTCGTTAGATTATGATAATTTCCAATAAAAAATAACAATCTACAACACCTATTCTACCAGCTTCATCCTGATTCTAAATAACAGTAATAGATAAAAGTATGAAAGATTTGTGACTTATTGTTATAAACCACATAATCAAACATAATTATATAAAGTTAATAACAAAATAGTGAAGGGTTCAAACTGGAGGAGGATTACATGTATATTGATGTTTTACTTAAAGATCAATTAATGTGGAATACTTCACTGTTAGCTGGCCTGACATGCATCGCTGTTTTATATTCATTATTAGTCCATCGTTGGACAGAACAAAAAATTTATCATAAACAACCACTGTTCTTTTTCTTTAGTTTAGGCTTGTTATATTTAACCATCGGCAGTCCTTTAACCACGATAAGTCATCTCTCGTTCAGTTTACACATGATCCAAATGAGTATTTTATATTTTGTTGTTCCGCCTATTCTTTTAATGGGGATTCCCAGCACCTTATTTCATAGATTTTTAAAAATCCCGACGGTTAACAAAATAAAGAAATGGTTTTTGCCTCCAAGGATTGCCTTAATGGTTTTTGCGGTATTGTTCTTGATATACCATTTACCGGTTGTTCTAAACATTTTTTCGCAAGACTCCTTTATTCATAGTGTATATATATTTTTGCTATTGCTTTTGTCTTTTAGCATGTGGTGGCCAATTGTGTCACCTGACCCAAGGCAACGACTCTATCTGTCGGAAAAAAAGCGTTATATATTCTTAAGTGGAGTTCTATTAATGCCTGCTTGTTTATTGTTCGTTTTTAGTGCCTTAACAGATGGAATAAACAACCCCTTCCTTACACAATTAACAGCTCATCTTTGCACACCCTCTCAGTCTATTTCCTTAAATATCCTTCCTCCTCCATTTAATACAAAATATGATCAAGTAACTGCAGGATTCATTATGTTGGGGATTCATAAAATTACTTTAATGGTGACATCGCGGCTTGGGACAGAGGCATCGGACACTCAAATTAAATATGAAAGAACGTCTGGCAAAACTCAGCCCCTCGTGAATAACAAAGAAACTTCCTAGGTATTATTAGGAAGTTTCTTTGTTTATATATTAATTGAAAAAAGAGTTGTCAAAGTAAATATTGTATATTATATTTAGATTCATACAATATTTAGTATTTTTATGTGAATATTAACACTAAATATAGATAACAACCAATAAAAATGGTGTCTGAATAGACTTAATAGGGAATCTGGTGGAAGTCCAGAACTGTACCCGCAACTGTAAATGCTGACGAAATAAGTAGATCCACTGTCTTTGGATGGGAAGGGCTTAGAGTAGAATGAAGCATGAGTCAGGAGACCTGCCATTTTTTATTACGTATTATCTTCTTCGGGAGTTGGGAAGGTATAACGGCGGTATTCTTACTATTACAGTGGATTTGTGCTGTTTTATGGATTATTCGACGTTATTAAACCCATCATCTTTGATGGGTTTTTTTGTTGTTTGAATGAATTTATAAACCTAGGACTCTCGAAGATCTACTATTTTACTTGAAGAAATGAGGAATTTGGTTTGAAAGAAAAAGTACCCGCAAGTATTTCAAGAACCATCCAAACAAAGCTTGTTTTACCGCCCCATACAAATCATATGGGAACCATCTTCGGGGGAACCGTTCTATCCTACATTGATGAAATAGCAGCGATTACCGCAATGAAACACAGTAAAAGGGTAGTTGTTACAGCCTCGATTGATACTGTTAATTTTTTATCATCTGCTAGGGTAGGAGATATTTTAATTTTGGAAGGGGTTGTAGTATCAACGGGCAGAACATCAATGGAAGTATATGTAAAAGTAGAGTGTCAGAATTTAGAAACGGGTGAAAAGACGATAACCACAACCGCCTTTCTTACAATGGTTGCAGTGGATAGTGACGGGAAACCAACGCCTGTTAGCGGTGTTGAACCGGAAACAGAAGAAGAAAAAAATCTATTTCTTAGTGCGCAAAAGAGGAAAGAGACACGGTTAAGAATAAACGAGTATTCGGGGGAGAAATGTATATGATTACTTATCATTATGAGAAGAATTCTGTCATATCCGCAATAGAAAAAGCTTCTGAAAAATATAATCTCGACATGTCTGATTTTTACGAAAAAATATCTGGGATGGAAAAAGAAACATTATATGACCAATCACTTATTTATGCTCTAAATCAAATTTCAATGGAGGAACCGAACTGGACCTTCCTAGCAGCAAATTTATATTTAAATGAACTATATTATAA
>NZ_JBXAFB010000027.1:0-19828 GCF_058792595.1 Cytobacillus sp. MT66 | reverse complement strand
GGGCTATAGCCAAGCGGTAAGGCAACGGACTTTGACTCCGTCATTCGTAGGTTCGAATCCTGCTAGCCCAGCCATTTGCGGAAGTAGTTCAGTGGTAGAACACCACCTTGCCAAGGTGGGGGTCGCGGGTTCGAATCCCGTCTTCCGCTCCATTTATTTATATATAAGGCGGCATAGCCAAGTGGTAAGGCAAAGGTCTGCAAAACCTTTATTCACCGGTTCGAATCCGGTTGCCGCCTCCAATTTTTTGCCGGTGTGGCGGAATTGGCAGACGCGCACGACTCAAAATCGTGTTCCTTCTGGAGTGCCGGTTCGACCCCGGCCACCGGTATTATTAAAAAAATCGATATAACACTCACAATTATTGATATTTCAATGCTTGTGAGTGTTTTTATTTTGTCGGAAACAGGAGTTTACACATTTTACATATAAAAAGTGAAAAAATTTGATGTAAAAATCTTGATTGAGAATTTTCCCCTGTATCTATTCTTTAGAGAGTCTGCTTAAAATAGTCAAAAACATTTTTTTGAAACTCAACCATTGCAGGTGAAATATAACGGTTTTTGTTCAATGTAATACAAAGTGTTCTTGTTGGTGTAGGGTTTTGGATCCTTATCATTTTGAGCTTGTTACTAAGTTCATGTCTGGTGTAGGTTTCAGGTACAATGGAGACCCCCAAGTTTTCAGCTGTAAAACTAAGTAACATTTCTATTCGGCAGCCTTCATACCCAATGGCAGGTTCAAATCCTGCTTCTTTGCATGAATTGATCGTGATATTACGTAACTGGTAATCATTCTCTAATACTATAAAAGATTCATTCTTTAATTCTTCTAAATTGACTTTAGACTTACCATTAAGATGATGTTCTTTTGAAACGATTAAAATTAATTCCTCTTGAATGATTGGCTCACTTACTAACAAATCTGACCATATGGGTTGGGAGTTAATTCCTATATGAATGTCAGAGTTTTTTAATGCTTCCTCTATCGATTCACCCCCCCATTTCATGTATATGTACAACCACATTTGGATACTTTTTCTTGAAGCTTGATATAATACGCGGGAGACTAGAGATGACAATAGAAGGCAGAGCGCCTACAGAGATTTCACCTGTATTTAACTCTAGTAATTCTTTTATTTCTGATTTTGCTTTTTTATATTGATTGAGGATCAAATGGGTATGTTTGAGCAATATCGCCCCAGGCTCTGTTAGCTTAATCTCCCTTGAATTTCGTTCGATTAACATACATCCTAATTCGTCTTCCAGCGCTTTCAGCTGGTTACTTAGTGAAGGCTGAGAAATATGCAGCTCTTGAGCCGCCTTTGTGATTTTTTTATTCCGTACAACAGACTCAAAATATCTTAGTTGTCGAAATTCCATTATATTCCCCTCCTTCTTTTCATCATAATGATTTTTTAGTTTATATATCTTTAGGCTATACGAGTATAGCTTAAAGATATTTGATTATCTATAGATTTTAAAAGAAAATTATAATAAATTCAAATAACTAGAATTCACGGGAGATTCAAACTAATTCGGAAAACTTCCAGGGTAAAAGTAAGGTTTAAAAAGGACATTCTTATGAAAGGATGGGTGAAAAATGAGCCAAAAAGCTGTTTTAGAAGAGGGCATAAAAAGACTCAGCGAAGGTTTTCAGTTAGATGGTGCCGACCTGCAATTAACAGATTGGAACAATGGAATTGCAGAGGTAACATTAATTTTTGGTCCGGACGTTTGTCAGGAGTGTATCGTACCTAAAGACGTCATTAAAATGATGGTACAGAATACTTTGTCGCCACAAGTAAGTGACTTGCAGGATGTAGTTATTATAGACCCTCGTGATTAATTAGGATACAGAGTATTTAAGCAACTATTGGTTAGGATCAAAATAGGAGGGGGAAGAGGGCTTGCAGACTCAAAAGGATCAAACAATTAAACTTGACGACTGGAAAGAAGCAATAGAATACTTTTATGAACAAAAATGGACGGATGGCTTACCGATTGTACCTCCAAAAAGGGAATTTGTAGAGGAAATGTTATCATCCGTCAATCGGGACCCAGATGAAGTGGTTGCTGTATTTCCGCCAAGGGAAATTAAAGTAACGGTACGTGATATCGCCATTAATGCAGTAATGGCAGGCTGTAAACCGGAATATCTTCCTGTAGTTATAGCCGGGGTTGAGGCCGCATGTGAACCAGTTTTTAACTTAAGTGGAATTAATGCAACTACGCATGTTGTCAGTCCATTAATGATTGTCAATGGACCAATTAGAAATAAATTGTCTATTAATTCCCGTCATAATGTATTTGGTCAAGGGTTTAGGGCAAATGCCACGATAGGGAGAGCATTTCGGCTATGTATGATGAACCTTGGTGGGGGTTATCCAGGAGAAACAGATATGTCAACATTTGGTCACCCCGGAAAATTCACGTATTGCATCGCGGAAAATGAAGAAGACAGCCCTTGGGAGCCTTTCCATGTTGAAAAAGGTTTCGACGCTGATCAAAGTACGGTGACTGTTTTCGGCGGTGAGGCACCTCAAAGCGTCACAAACCACATTGCCAATGATCCATATGGGATCTGCTATTCTATTGCTCAAGTGATGACAAATATGGGGAACAACAATACATTTATGAGCGGACAAATTTTAGTCGTGATCGGTCCTGAACATGCAGCAACGATCGCTAAGCACGGCTGGACGAAAGATGATGTTCGATACTATTTATACCAAAATGCAAGAAGTAATATTGATAAGCTGAGATTTAACGGCCGTTACGGATGGACTTGGAATAATAACTGGCCAAAGTGGTATGACCGTAAGAATCCGGATGAAATGATACCCATTGTTCCACGGCCAGATGATATCCATATTTTATATGCAGGCGGCTCAGCAGGCAGATTTTCAGTAGTTGTGCCTGGCTGGGGAAGAATAAGTCCAAAAATTGTTACTAAAGTCATTAGAGATTAAATGAAAAAAGAATGGAGGAACAGCAAATGATCGAAGTTTATAAACCAACAGGAACGTTAGCAATGGAAAGTATAAGACTCTCTACTCGCCTTGATACACTGGATGGTAAGGTGTTGGGCATTGTTAATAACGGGAAGTGGAATTCAAAGGATCTTTTAGTAGAAATCGAATCCATTTTAACCAAAATTTTTAATGTGTCCGAAGTATTATGGTGGAAAAAGGAAAGCTATTCGTCGCCCTCACCACAGGACTTACGCGAAGAAATAGCAAAAAAATGTGATGCTGTTTTGACAGCCATCGGCGATTGAGGGTCTTGCACGTGGTCGTGTGTACACGACGGAGTTGGATTTGAAAGCATGTCAGTACCCTCTGCAGTCATTTGTACATCGCGCTTTGTTAAAGAAGCTGGAAACATTTCTAAAATTTTGGGCGCATTAAATTATCCTGTTGTAGAAATTACACATCCATTATCCTCTATTACAAACGAGGAAATTAAAGAACGTGCTGTAGAGGCTGCAGGGCAAATTATAGAAATTTTAACAGGGAAAAAATACGATTTGCCAGAAAATCTTTACAGTTTAACTGCTGATAATAGTGCAACAGCTGCGGTAAATAAGGAGCAAACCCTGGATAAGTAATGAAGATAATAGGTTAATAGGGTTTTAATCAGATATTTCGAATATATGATTAAAGCCCTTTATTTTTTCAGTATGTTTGTTTTTTCAAAACCTTGGAATATATTAAATGTAATTTAGATAGGGGTCGGTAATATGGCTGCAAATCCATTGGAGGGTATAAAAGTATTAGATGTAACAAGAATCTTGTCAGGACCCTATTGCACTATGATGTTAGGAGATTTAGGTGCTGATGTCATTAAAATTGAGGCTCCTGGGGGCAGTGATGAAACGAGAAAATGGGGGCCGCCATATCTAGAAGGTGAAAGTGCCTATTATTTGAGTGCCAATCGCAATAAAAAAGGATTGACACTTAATTTAAAAAGTGAAGAAGGCAAATCTATTTTTCTCCAAATGGTACGAGACGCCGATATAGTTGTACAAAATTTTCGAGTTGGCACCATGGAGAAATTAGGACTTGGTTATCAGGATTTAGTCAAGGAAAACCCCAGGATTATTTATTGTTCAATAAGCGGTTTCGGGCAGACGGGACGATATAAAAGCCTGCCAGGATTTGATCATTTAATCCAGGCAATAAGCGGGTTAATGAGCATTACAGGGGAACCTGATGGGGAACCAATGAAATTAGGAATTCCCATATCGGATCTACTTGCTTCCTTATATAGTGTTATAGGAATATTATCTGCTCTTCAGACACGAAACCAGACAGGAGAAGGTCAGGAAATTGATATCTCTCTGCTTGATTCGCAAATTTCAATGCTGGCTAATGTTGCGAGTAATTACCTGAGTTCTGGAAAAAGGCCAGGGAGATATGGAAATCAGCATCCTAATATTGTCCCATATCAAGTCTTTAATGCATCGGATGGAAAAATGGTCGTAACGATTGGAACCGACCAGCAGTTTAAGAAATTGTGTAATATTTTAGATGATCCTGCATTAGCAAGTGATCCTAGGTTTATAAATAATACTCAGCGTTTAGCAAACCGGGAAGAATTAATCGAAACTTTAGATACACTCTTTGCTAAGAAATCTGCACACGAATGGTTTGAATTAATGCAAGAAGCCGGCGTTCCTTGCGGTCCAATAAATAGCATCGATCAAATCTTTGAAGACCCCATCGTGTTGGAACGTGAGATGCTGTGTGAAATGCCACATCCGACTATTGGTACATTCAAATATGTTGGCAGTCCGCTTAAATTTTCTAAGACACATGTGGAATATAAACAGCCGCCGCCTTTGGTTGGGGAGCATACGTCTCAAATATTAAACGAATTAGGATTTACAGAAAAAGAGATTAAAGAACTTATAGAAAAAAAGATTATATAAAAGTACTGCACAAATTTTACACAACATCTTGTAATGACTTTTCTTATAATCCTATTTCGACCGTGCTCACCAGCCTAAATGTTTTTAGATTTGTTGGGTTTTTAAAAAATTTAGCTCGTAATCCTTGATAAATAGGAGTTTACGAGCTTTTTTACCAATTAGTTATTATGATAAAAGGAAATCCTCGGCCGAAATTACGTTTGCATATATACCGTTAAGGGCGCTGATAAACGCAGTATGAACCTGTTCAGCTGAAACGACCTTATCTTGATAAAATAGCTCTTTTGTTGCGCAAGCATCCTCGATAAGGGTAGTTTCAAAGCCTAGATCCACTGCAGCCCTAACTGTTGCATCAATACACATATGCGTCATCATTCCTGCAATCACTACCTTGGTTACACCTTTTTCTCTTAATTTGCTTTCTAAATCAGTCTTCTGAAAGCTGTTAGGGAAATTTTTGACGATAATGTGTTCGTGTTTAGATGGCAGAACAGCTTCATTTATTTTCGCTCCCTCCGTATTTGGAAGGAAGAAGCCTGCCTTTGGATTACTTGCAATATGTTGGACATGAAAAATATTATCTTTGTTATTCTGTCTAAACCAATCAAGAATTTTAGCCGCATTAGCTGCCGCTTTTCCAGGGTTGCTTAATTCCATTTTTCCATTAGGAAAATAGTCATTTTGAATATCGACAATGATTAAAGCTGTGCTCATTTTCTTTCACCCCAATATAAAATTTAGTACTATAAGAATGATAATTAATATTTTGATTTTTATCGATACTTTGATGAAACACTTTTAACTCAAATTATTTCATGGTGAAAGGATTTATTATGGAACTTGATCACATAGATTTTCAGATTCTGCTGTTACTTAGCGAAAATTCACGTATTCAATGGAAGGATCTCGGGGAACAGATTCATATGACTGGACAAGCAGTAGGGAATCGAATTAAAAAACTTGAGGAAAGCGGTATAATTAAAGCTTACTCCCTGATAATCGATGAATTGAAACTGGGGCTTATCTTTACAGCATTTGTCATTGTTAATATGAAAACAGCGAATCATGATGCTTTTATCCATTTTATTAAAGGCCGAAAAGAGGTAGTTGAAGCTCACCGAGTATCTGGGAAGGGCTGTTACCATTTAAAAATAAAGGTGAAATCCCAAGAACAATTGAATCATTTTCTTAATAAACTTCTCGATCATGGAAACTATAGTTTAAATTTATCCATACAAGAGATCAAACTGACAAATCATTTGATCGGAAGACTGCAATAATTGTAAAAAGTAAAAGGTAATTATCTCGAGTGATGGGGTATTTTACCTTTTTTGTTCATAGACTTTGTAACCTTATAAATTACTAATGGATTGGAGTTAGAAACGATGGCAAAAGAAGCTTTATTAATTGTTGATATGAGTAATGATTTTGTGGCTGACAATGGAACATTAACTGTAGGTAAGCCAGCACAAGAAATAGTACCCTATATTAAGGAGTTGGCAACCGGATTTTTAGCAGATGGAAATGTAGTTGTAATATCCATGGATGCGCACCAGCCAAATGACCCGCACTTTGACTTATGGCCGCCACATAATATTGAGGGTACAGAGGGGCAGCAATTGTATGGAGATTTATATGATTGGTTTCAAGATAATAAGGATCATGACCATGTAATTTATACGCCGAAAACGAACTATAATGCATTTTTCAAAACAGATTTAGCTGAAACTTTAAGGAACTTTGAAATAGAAAAGGTTCATATTGTTGGGGTAACTACGGATATTTGTGACTTTTTAACGATAGCAGGAGCAGATGCCGAAGGATTCCAAACTGCCATTCATAAACGAGGTTCAGCTACATTTACGGATCTTGGAGAAACTATGATAAACCATATGAAACGCTGCTTTCATACTGAAATTATTGAATAAACACGTAATTCAATTCATACTTTACCAATTGGATTTATTGAGTTATATTAGGTGTACATTTGTTAAATAATAAATCTAAATTGGGGGTAAACCATTTGAATACATTTTTAGTAATCATTAATATTGTTATTCTTTTGGCAGTTATTATTGGATTATACTCCATGCAAAAGAAGCATGTTTCATTTTCAAAACGTGTATTTGCAGGTCTGGGTATAGGTATTTTATTTGGTCTAATAATTAATTTCTTATATGGCACATCTTCGGAAATAACTGCAAATACAATTGAATGGTTTAATATTGTCGGTTCTGGCTATGTTAAATTGCTGCAAATGATTGTTATGCCATTAGTATTTATCTCTATTGTTGGGGCATTTACAAAGGTTACACTTTCAAAAAATCTCGGTAAAATCAGTTTTTATGGAATCGGGATTTTATTAGTAACAACAGGTATTGCAGCAGCAATCGGTATTGCGGCAACACTTGGCTTTGGTTTAGAAGGAGTTCAGCTGCAAGCAGGAGATGCGGAAAATGCACGTAATGCTGAACTGACAGAACGAGTAGCAACAGTTGAGGATATGACGATACCTGAACAAATTCTTTCCTTTCTTCCTGCAAATCCGTTTGCAGATTTGACGGGTTCACGTCCAACATCTACAATCGCAGTTGTTATTTTCGCATCAATCATTGGTATCGCTTATTTAGGTGTGAGACGGAAACAGCCAGAACAAGCTGAATTATTTGCAAAAATCATTGAAACCTTATATGCCATCACAATGCGCGTTGTGACGTTAATTTTACGGTTAACTCCTTATGGGGTATTGGCCTTAATGACAAAAGTAGCTGCAACGAGTGATTATGCCGCAATTGTGAATTTGGGTAAATTTGTTATTGCTTCTTATGCAGCACTTATTGCCATGTTCCTTGTACATTTGATCTTAATCAGTTTAGCAAAATTAAACCCTGTAACTTACTTTAAAAAAGGATTACCGACTTTAACATTTGCCTTTACATCTCGTTCAAGTGCGGGAACCTTACCGCTTAATATCAAAACACAAACAGATGGATATGGTGTATCTGAAGGTGTGGCAAACTTTGTTGGACCATTTAGTTTATCGATTGGACAAAATGGCTGTGCAGGGATTTATCCAGCTATGTTAGCAGTAATGGTTGCTCCAACTGTCGGCATTAATCCGTTAGATCCTAGTTTTATCCTAATGGTCATCGGAGTGGTAATCATAAGTTCATTTGGTGTAGCAGGTGTAGGCGGCGGTGCAACATTCGCATCTTTAATTGTCCTTTCTGTATTGAACTTGCCTGTAGCGATCGTTGGTTTATTAATTTCCGTGGAACCTCTAATAGATATGGGCCGTACGGCATTAAATGTAAGCGGAGGAATGACATCCGGTATTTTAACAGGAAAAATTACTGGAGAATTGGATGAAAAAGTATATAACGATAAAACTGGCTTAGATAAGGTAGTTGAAGTGTAAAAATATATTCTTAAAAATGGTGCTGTCTGAAAGTCGTGAAAAATGACTTCAGACGGCACTATTTTTTTCATTTATAGGGAATATAAAGAAATTATTTAAATTTTTTTCAAATCTACCACCATAAACCTGTCTGTTTTTGTCGAAGGGTATAACGAAAATCAGATCAGGAGGAAACAGTCTATGAAAATTAAGAAGTCACTAATCAGCGGTGCAGCGGCATCAGCACTTATTTTATCTTCTTTAGGGACAAGCACTGCATTTGCAAATGAGGAATCAGTTGAACCAACTGCACCAGTCACGGAAGAAGTAGCTGAAACTAATGGAAACATTACGGAAACGGAAACGACAGTAGATGTAAATTTAGCTGATGATGAAACTGCTACAGTAGATGAAGCTGCTACAGTAGATGAGCCTGCGGAAGAAGCAGCTGCTGATGGGGAAGCTGTAACAGAAGAAGAAGGAACAGAAGATGATTCTGCAACAAAAGAAGAAGCTGACACTGAAACAACAGATGAAACAGTTCAAGAGCAAGAAGAAGCACCAGCTTTGGTACCTGGAGATTTCTTCTATTTTGTAAAAATTATGATGGAAAAGGTAAGACTTGCGGTTACATTTGATGATTACAAGGAAGCTCGTCTTTTAGCTGACTTTGCTGCTGAGCGTATTGCGGAAGCCAATGCATTGCTTGCAGAGGGTAAAACTGAAGAGGCAACAGCGCTTTTAGAAGAGGCAATCGCTACTCAAAAGGAAGCAGCTGACAGCTTAGCAGATTCAGATAAAATTGCTGATGAAAATAAAGAAGCGACAGTGGAAGATGCTGATAAAACTGCAGATCAGTCAGCTGAAGACACTGAAGAGACAAAAGAAACAGCTGAAGGCGAAGAAATAGCAACTGAAGATGATACAACAGAAGAAGCAACTGAAGGCAAAGTAATTGCAGCAGAAGATGAAGAAGAAATAGAAGATGAAGTAGAAGCAAAGCTTGCTCAAAACATTGATGCATTAGCTGCAGCATTATCACATGTTAAAAACCCTACAGCTCAATTAGCTTTAATGAAAAATATTCAAAAGTCTTTTGCGAAATTAGATAAGAAACTTGCAAAGCTTGAAGAAAAAGCAAAAAAATTCGCAGTTGAAACTACTGAGGAAGATAAAGCTGCTGCGGATGAAGCAACAGCAGATGCTGAAACTGTAGCAACAGAAAAAGACCAGGCAGAAGAAAAAGCTACAGTGGAAACATCAGATGCAGAAGCAGTATCTAAAGAAACTGAAGAAACAGAAGCAGTCAAAGAGGGAACTCAAGAAAAACAAGTTACAGCGGAATCAAAAGCAACAGGATCAACAGCAGTAACAGCAACAAACGAACCAGTTGAACCTGAAACTAAAGTTGCAGAAGAAATGAAGGAAACTGCTGTGGTTGCTCCAGGATTAGCTAAGAAAGAAGAAGCGCAGGCTAAGGCTGCAGAAAAGCGTGCTGAAGGTCAGGCAAAAGCTGCTGCTAAAAAGGAAGAAGTTCAAGAAAAGAAAGCTGAAAAGCAACAGCAAGTAAACGAAAAGAAAAAAAACGGCCAAAATAATGGCGCTGAAAATAAGAAAGAGAATAACGGTAAAGGGAACGAATAATACCTATCAAAAAAGTAAACCTAGTACTCCGCGTACTAGGTTTATTTTTTTGCATTTTAACAGCTCTGCAAATTAGACGAATTTTTTCAAAACTAGTGTTTTTTCAACAATTTTACACCCTACCAAAAATAAAATACTTATGAAAAAATAAATAAGGAACCTATTAGTTAGCATTCCCTATACATTTTATAACACTAACTTAGAAGGAGAGAGCAATGAAAACTATTTTATCTTACAATATAACTGAGAAATTAAAGCTAGCCAATGTACTTGATTTATTTCATATTTGTAAAACTTCTCAAAGCAAAGTTTACTTATATACCGATAATTATGTTTTAAAGCCTCAGCAACTGTCTAAAATGGTTTCATTTTTCCTTACATATCAAGGACATTTATATTTATATATAGAAGGACAAGACGCCACGAAAACAGTTAATGCCATTGACTCAATTCTTAATAAATATATTTATGGAAAATGCTGTAGAACGCCACTGGCAAATTTATGATTAAACGGTAAGCTGCCGATATTAGTATTTGAATAACATGGTGATGAATTCATATACTGAACCTACTGTCCAGAACAGTACGTAATCCCCATGTTGAATTTTGCCTGTTTGGATTCCCTCATGAAGAGCAATGAATGGACTGCTCGTGCCAGGATAGCCATATTTATCTGCGGCAAAAATGATTTGGTCTTCATGGAATCCCATGTTTTCTTGAATCCGTTGAAGTATAGCCTTGTTACTTTGACTAAAGCAACATTTAACATCACTTGGTTTTAATCCGTGCTGATTCAGAATCTCACGCATGGAATCATAGACATGAGGGTACATAGGCGACGCATCAAAAGGTTCAAACTTCATATACGGGTCATTTTGTTCTTTCAAAGTTTGCACTAACCCATTAACCGGAAACATGATAGGGTTAGGGTTCACACTATCCGTATAATGAAGCGAATCAATAAATCCTGCAGATTCTTCTGTACTTTCTAAAATAACAGCAGAGGCAAGGTCCCCGAATAACGAATAACTTAGTTCATCTTCAGGATTCAGTATAGGAGAAAAATGATCAGAGCCAATGACTAACGCCCGTTGAATCCTGGAATTGCCTTGCATATAGCGAGCAGCAAAATCGACAGCAAGAGTCATTCCAATACAATTTCCGTTTAAGTCAAAAGCGATAGAATGGCTTGAAGCGTTGATTGCTTGATGGATATAGAGGGCGTTCATTGGAATCAATTGATCTGGTATTTGAGTGGAATAGATAATCATATCAATATCTTTTCCGGTCAGATGAGCATTTTCTAATACTTTTTTTGAAGCCTCAATAGCCATAGTGATGCCTGTTTCCTTTTTCTTATCTGGATCTGTCCAATAGCGATTTTCTCTGCCAACGTGTTTTAATAGATGGCGAATATCTTTGCCTCGCTTATCAAAATGCTGAAAGAAAAAGTCGTTAGGAATGTGATTTTCTGGATGATATATAGCAATCTCTTTTATTTTGATGTTTGTCATGGATGAATTCCTCTCTATAAATTTTTCATAAATTCGAAAAAACATAAACGAAAAAGGGGGTACAAGCTGTACCCTCTCCTTGGTAAAATCATCTTCTTATTGGAATTCTATTATCATTCGGTAACTTCCGCATTGGTTATGCCATTTTGCCGAATTAGACGGCTTAGCTGCATTTTTAAAATTGGGTTTTTTCCAACGCTGAAAATGACCTTCTTAAAGCCAGTCTGATTATACAGTTTTACACACGATTCTAGCAGCGGCAGCAATTCGGTCCCGGCTACTTTCATATCCGTGCAATCTGCAACGCAGTTGTATTCCTGAGAATTCACGCTAGAAGTCTTTTGATTATATTCATTAATAAATGCCTGTGCTCCTTCTGGAGTTGCACTGCCTTCCACTCGGATCTTAATCTCCTTTTTTACTCTGTCCACCTTGATTTCATAACTGCCATTAACATCTGTTGCCATTATAAAGTCTTCCTTTCTATGTATTTAATTAAAATAAAAAAGCACAAAACCGCAAATGGGATGTGTGCTTGAATAACCCCCATGTTCGGTAACTCAGCCACCATAGCATTTGATGCTTTGCCTTAGGTCTGTAGCTTTGCGTCCTTACCTTTAGATAAGTTTGCCATTATCGTAATAGAGAAAATATATGATACTTAGATAATATATTATTATAATAATACAAAAGTAGGTTTGAGAGTTCAAGAATATTTAGGTCTTTTTAATCACTTGATGGTAAAAATAGATTAAGGGACTTCACATGTTGATTTGTATTTTATGATATCAAACTCCTGGATAAAGTGGATTTGGGGTAATTATTGATGATTTACCAAAGTGTGCATTATGGCGGAAGGGGAATATGATAAGTCTAAATTAGAAATTATTGATGTAAGAGATTATAATGAATCTAATAAGAATCCAAGTTTGAGGTGGTATAGCTATGGAATATAACGATCAAATAAAAAACAGAGTTAAGCGGATTGAAGGGCAGTTAAGAGGAATTCTTCGGTTAATGGAGGAACAAAAGGACTGTAAAGATGTGATCACCCAGTTGTCTGCCGCTAGAACAGCTATAGATCGGACAATAGGAGTTATTGTAAGCTCCAATTTGGTTGAATGTGTTCGAAAAGCAGAAGATTCAGAAGACAGAAATGCTGAAGACTTAATTAAAGAAGCGGTAAACCTCTTAGTGAGAAGTCGTTAAAAGATCTAATAGATTTATTAAAAATGGTAAACGCTCACACGAGTTGGCAAACAGTTGTGAGTGTTTTTATTTTTAGGGAAACTGCTGCCTAATGTACGATTTGAAATGACTTATGTACAACTAGCGTGTGCCTATTCTTCATGATACATTTAGTAAAGAAGAAAATGTCCTGTTTAACGAAAGGAGGCAACCCTATGCAAATCCAGCTGAATCAAAAAATTATAAAAGAGCGATGTGGGGCTGTCTCCTTTAAAAGAGGGGACGCTTTTTATCGTAATGGAAAAGTAAAAGTGGAAGAAGTAACGCCAATTTCTATACAGGCTACAGTCCAAGGGGTGGAGGATTTCCATGTCCGCCTCAAGAAACTTCCTAAAGGATTTCAAGCGGTCTGCAGCTGCCCGTCTCTTAATTCTTTTGATAAAGATTGCCAACATATTGCCGCGGTGCTGCTAGCTTGGCAGCACCACCAGCAAGAGAATATACAAGATAAATATATTCCTGGACAAACAGATGGACAGATGCCAGAAGAATTGCTGAAATTATTTGAGGAGAAGCAGCTGCCTGTAAGTGGCCGGCAAATCCATTTTGAAAATAGACAACTCCTGGATACAGCTTTTTTATGTAAAGGAGTTACCATTGATGGGAATGCCCGATTTGGTATTGAACTTTCTATTTCATCACTCAAAATAGCCGACATTCGTGATTTTCTCCAAAGTGTGAAAGATAGAAAACAATACGCAATTTCAAAAGAATTTTTATATGAACCGGTTAGCCATTGCTTTGATAACGTATCTGATGCCATTATTCAGCAGCTAATTCATGTCATGGATGATGAAAAAGTACATCGTCAGGCAATTTCAGCTAAGAGTCACTTGGATAAAGGAATGCTGCTAATTCCTGCATCCTTCTGGAAAAATGTTGAACCCTTATTAGCACGTGCTCCACAAGTCATCTTGCAATATGATGGGAATAGCTATCATCAGTTCTGTGTTTCAGATGAACCGTTACCGTTAACATTTGAATTTACAGGTACGGAGGAAAATGGATATCATCTGGTTATTCACGGTTTAGACGAGATGCTGATATTGAAAGAATATGACACCGTCCTTTCGGCAGGAAAAGTCGTTGTGGTTAAAAGATGGGAAGCAGAACGGCTCTATGAATTACAGCGAATGATAGAACGTTCCAAGATAAATGAAATCCCTATACCAAGTCATCAATTAAAATCCTTCGTCGAACAGCTTTTGCCGCATTTAAGAAAATTGGGGAAGGTCCATTTATCAGGGGAATTCTCCGCGCAGCTGCGAAAGACCCCATTACAGGCAAAACTTTATTTAGATCGTGTGAAGAATCGCCTGCTCGCAGGGCTGGAGTTTCATTATGAATCGGCAGTCTTCAACCCGCTGGAGAATCGGCAGCCAATGGCAGGTTCACTGATTATTCGGGACATGGAGAAGGAAGAAGCTATCTTGCAGCTGATGGCTGAAAGCAAGTTTAATCAAACAGAGAGCGGCTATTATCTTCAAAATGAAGAATTGGAATATAACTTTTTGTATCACGAGCTGCCGAAATTGCAGAAGATGGTTCAGGTGTATGCGACCACTGCCGTACGCATGCGGATATTGCCAAAAACAACAATACCGAGAATAAAGGTGAAGCATTATCAGGAACGGAATCACTTGCTTGAATTTACGTTTAAGATCGATGGGATTCCAGAGACTGAGATCAAAGCCATATTGGCAGCATTGGAAGAAAAGCAAAAGTATTATCGCCTGAGAGACGGTGCTTTGCTATCTCTAGAGACAAAGGAAATGGAAGAAATCAAGCGTTTCTTGAATGCTGTCCCTGTTCAAAATGATGAATGGGAAAAGAGCTTTGAAGTTCCTGTGGCAGAGGGACTTAGACTGCTAAATTATTTTGAGGATAGCGACAGCTTTTTAATGGAAGAATCTTTTCGGGAGTTTCTTGGAAATATTCAGCATCCAGATCGATTGGATTTTTCTGTTCCAGTGGAGTTAAAAGATATTTTAAGAAACTATCAAATATCTGGGTTTAAATGGATGAAGTCCCTTGCCAGCTATGGATTTGGCGGAATTCTAGCCGATGACATGGGCCTGGGGAAAACCATTCAAAGTATTGCCTATATTTTATCAGAGCTTCCAGCCATTCGTGAAAATGGGCAGCCTGCCTTAATTGTTTGTCCTTCTAGTGTTACTTATAATTGGGAGAGCGAAATACTGAAATTTGCTCCCGGTATTCAGACGATGATCATGGATGGAAATAAGGCTGAACGAATAAAACTGCAAACGGAGCTTGATGATATTGACGTGCTTATCACAAGCTATCCGCTGCTGCGCCGCGATGTGAACTGGTATGAGAAACAGAAATTTCATGTCATCTTTTTTGATGAAGCACAAATGTTTAAAAATCCTTTAACTCAGACTGCCCGTTCCGTAAAAAGACTTCAGGCAAATCAGCGCTTTGCCTTAACGGGTACACCTTTAGAAAATGCGCTGGAGGAACTCTGGTCGATCTTTCATGTTGTATTTCCTGAGTTGTTTTTAGGGCTGCGGGAGTACAGTGAATTAACGAATAAACAGATTGCCCGAAGAATCCGCCCATTTATGCTGCGCAGAGTAAAGCAAAATGTTCTTCATGAATTGCCTAAGAAAACGGAAGTATTAGAGGCGACTGAATTACTGCATGAACAGAAGGTCCTCTATGCAAGTTATTTAGCCAAGCTGCGTCATAAAACTTTAAAACATTTAGACCGGGAAACAATAAGGAAGAATCGTATTAAAGTTCTAGCCGGTATCACCCGATTGCGGCAAATTTGCTGTCATCCTGGACTGTTTGTCGATGGTTATAAAGGGTCATCAGCAAAGTTCGAGCAGCTTTTGTCTATTATGGAAGAGGCGAGGCAATCGGGACGGCGTCTATTGATTTTCTCGCAATTTACAAAGATGCTGCATTTTATTGGACAAGAGCTAGCTATTCAAGGGGTCCCTTATTTTTATTTAGATGGGCAGACTCCATCAGCGGAAAGAGTAGAATTATGTAACCGATATAATGCTGGTGAATGCGACATGTTTCTGATTTCCTTAAAAGCAG
The DNA here is from genome assembly GCF_058792595.1 of Cytobacillus sp. MT66. Taxonomy (NCBI): domain Bacteria; kingdom Bacillati; phylum Bacillota; class Bacilli; order Caryophanales; family Bacillaceae; genus Cytobacillus; species Cytobacillus sp. MT66. The sequence continues at coordinate 4,021 of NZ_JBXAFB010000027.1, read as the reverse complement.
GAGGGACAGGGCTTAATTTAACTGGTGCAGACACTGTTATATTTTATGATAGCTGGTGGAATCCGGCGGTCGAACAACAAGCTGCTGACCGTGCGCACCGAATGGGTCAAAAACAAACGGTCCAGGTCATAAAGCTTGTAGCCAAAGGGACAATTGAGGAAAAGATGAATAAACTGCAGGACAAGAAGCGTCACTTGATAGAACAAGTCATTGATCCCAAAAATAAACAGCCGGGCACTCTCACAGAAGAAGATATCCAGGACTTGCTAAGATAGCGGGACAGGGGGACAGGCACCTTGTCCCGAAATGATTAAACCTTTCATCCTAATTGGATGAGAGGTTTTCTATTTGAAAATTTTTGTATACTCTCGACAGCTGTTTTAAGAAAGCCGCTGCTCTTAGTTTAATGTTTCATCACCTATAATATAGATCAGCTTCAAGACTTAACTATAAACACAGCCCAGCTGGCACTTCAAGCTATGCAGCACCAGGCTGGGGCAAGGATAAAACAGGAATAGTTAAGACAAGGATGATTCCGTATAATATTGTAAAAATCGATTATAAACAGATCTGGCTATCATTGTGTCATTAGTGCCATGAATGATGGCGCGCCCATCTTGGAAAAACACAATGCGATAATCTTCAAAGCCGCATGAAAGTAAAAAAGGGTTGATTAATGGTTTAGTAATGATATCTTTTAATTTTTCCATAAAGACCTTCAGTTCAAATGTCCTTGCTGCAGCTGGCCGAATCTGTACGGCATCTCTTCCGCATAACACCTCGGTCTTCGTTTGATTTCCATATTGTAAATAAGGAAAGGCTGCCTCCACACCGCATGTTGGGCAATTTTCATCTTTAAGTCGTGCTACATCGATTGCGGAGTTTTCATCCTTCCAGATATCAATAGATTTTAGAACTGGAGGCACTTGTACACCTGCAAGAATCTTTAATACATGTGTCACTTGCCACGAGGCAACGATTTGAACGATAGGGCTAAGTACTCCAACCGTTTCGCAAGTCATGCCATCAATGGGCAAGTGATTTAATAAACAATGCAGGCAGGGAGTTTCCCTGGGGATAATCGGAAAAATTGTCCCATAACTAGCAACACAGGCTCCTATGATAAAGGGGATGCTATGTTTTACAGCCGCATCATTTACGATCAGCCTTGTTTCAAAATTATCTGTTGCATCGACAATGACATCATGGCCTTTAATCATTTCTTCAATATTTAGACCGTTAACATCCTCAATAAGGCGATTAATCGTAATTTCACTATTAATTTGTTGGAGTCTATTTTTGGCTGCAGCTGCTTTTGGAAGCTTATTTTTGGCATCATCTTCACTATATAATTGCTGTCGTTGCAGATTACTCCATTCAACATAGTCGCGGTCAACAATGGTAAGTTTTCCAACTCCGGCTCTTGCCAGCATTTCTGCACTGCTTGAACCAAGCGCGCCTGCACCAATGATGATCACGCTGCTATCTTGTACTTTTCTCTGCGCTTCTTTTCCTAAAAATAATTCCTGACGTGAATAACGATTGATCAAGATCCTACCATCCCTGTTACCGGGCTGCTGGCAACTGCGTAGTCTTTTTCTTCAATACGGCCTGCTTCATAGCCTAATCTTCCGGCCTCGATGGCATATTTGACGGCTTCAGCCATTTTTATTGGATCCTTCGCACCAGAAACGGCAGTATTAAGCAGCACACCGTCTGCCCCAAGTTCCATGGCATAAGCGACATCCTTTGGTGAGCCGATTCCAGCATCAACAATGACTGGAACTTTAGACTGTTCAATAATAAACTTTAGGTTTAGTGGATTAATAATACCTTTGCCTGAACCAATCGGACTTGCACCCGGCATAATCGCATGGACGCCAAGATCCTCCAGGCGTTTAGCCAAAACCACATCATCTGACGTATAGGGCAGGACGATAAATCCTTCATTTAGAAGCATTTCGGATGCTCGTAATGTTTCAATCGGATCTGGCAAAAGGGTTCGATCATCGCCAATGACTTCTACTTTAATCATGTCGCATAATCCTGATGCATGGGCCAATTTGGCGATTCGTACGGCCTCTTCGGCTGTTTTTGCCCCCGCGGTATTTGGGAGCAGCGTATATTTATTTAGGTCTAATTGTTCCAGGAAGTTCGGCTGGCCATCTTCAAAGATGTTCATTCTTCTCACGGCAAATGTTAGTATTTCTGCTTCTGAGACTTCGACAGCTTGTTTCTGAATTTCAAATGATGGGTACTTTCCTGTTCCTAATAACAGGCGGGATTTGAAAGTGTGATGAGCAATGTTTAACATAATTATCCTCCTCCTACAAAATGAATAATTTCAATGACATCTCCATTGGCAAGGCTCTTATTCTGATAGTCTTCTTTTTTAACAATTTCTTTATTTACTTCCACAACAGCAATGCGGTTTTGGAGATTATAATGTTTCAAAAGTTCTTCCACTGAGTCGGTTTCCTTCGGCAGCTCTACTAGTTTCCCGTTTAGCTGTATGTTCAATTTCATCACCTCCTTAAGTTCGTTTAGCTGCCAATGCCAAATGTTATAAAAGTGCTGCACGAAAACTCTTTGCAATTAAATACGGCTCGTCTGCGGCAAAAATACTGGACATTACAGCAATCCCGTCTGCCTGAGCCATTTGGACGGATGAAATGTTGTCCAAGCTGAATCCTCCAATTGCATAAACAGGGATGCTTAGTTCCTTTTTCATTTGTAAAATGGGATCAATACCCCTAGGGGGGATTCCTTTTTTGCTATTTGTTGCAAAGCAATGGCCGAATATTACATAATCTGCTCCATCCCTTTGCGCTTCTTTTCCTTGTAAGAATGAATGGACGCTGCACCCAACCCGCAGGTTAGGGTAAAGCTGTTTTACCATTTTTACAGGCAGTCCGTGTTCCGGCAGGTGGAGATTTGGGATATTCATACAAAGGGCAATGTCTAATCGGTCATTGATGATGATTTTTTCTTTATGGACACCCCCAGCTTGCAGGTGATCCAGTAATGTCACAATCTCTCGTGCGGTTTTAGACTTCTCGCGAATCTGTATTAGATCAATCACATCTTTAATAGCAATAATTTTTTCTGCTAGCTCCTTAACCGGGCGAGTATTATCTGTTACAGCCATTAATTTCATTTGAAAACTCCTTATCTGCAATTACCGCACAAAAAAACCACTCTCCAATAACAGGAAAGTGGTTAAAGTTTATGTAGAAGTGAAACCTTCATTTACCACATTCCTACGCAGGTACAAACCTGTTCAGGTTATGAGGGTTTCAAAGTAACTACTTTTTTCTCAGCCCTTATCAAGGGTTCCCCTAGTGAAAATATAAAAGTATTAAATTTTCAATATTCATAATTAAATTAACACAAAAGCTGAAATTTGAAAAGAGTTTTGCTAAAATGATGTTTTTAGCGGGTCAAGCAGCTACTTCGTTTATATTAATACTATATAGGGGTATAAAGTATAGCTGGCAGTACCATCCCACTGTTTAATGCTATTGGGGATTGACACAACTTTGAAAAATCCTAATTATAAGCCTTTCATCCCGAATGCGATGGGAGGCTTTTTGAAAAAATATGTATACCCTCTATTGGTATAATTAGAGGGAGAGAAAAGTGATTTTGCCCCTTTCTGGGTATCAAATAGTGGGAACGATGCCCGAGCTGTAGGAAATGGAAGCGTCTCGGGAAACGATAGGCATGAACGATGCCCAATCCTCCCTAATTTTGCCCCCTTAGGGTACCCATCGGGGGTAATGCTATTTGTAACCGGCAATCATAAAACATCAGTAATAGTAAAGAAATCACACAAAAAAAGTTCACAATTTTATCTGTTGACATCTATACTATAGGGGGGTATAGTAAAAGTATAAATTATGACTTGCAAATACCAACCCACTGTTTTAAAGCGTTAAAGCAACGGGGGACTGACCCACTAGCGTTGCACAGATGGAAAAAAATGCAAAAACGCTATTTTCTTTACACAAAACAAAAAGGC
>NZ_JBXAFB010000026.1:0-32692 GCF_058792595.1 Cytobacillus sp. MT66 | reverse complement strand
CTGTTTGTGTTATCTACATTATGGGGGGAGAGGTCTATTTTCATTCCTGGGTTGTGAGCGAAAGATCATGAATGTTTATGCTTATAAATTTATTCGGATTTTTCAGTATAGATTTTGTCGAAACTTGTAATAATGAAAGAGGGAAGTACAACATATACATTATTTTACAGCATTGGAAACAAAGAATTTCATCTCGTAAAACAATTCAAAAAATTTTTTCCATTCAAAGAAGGAAAAATAGATGTTTTGTGGAATCTATTAACTAGGATTTGTATCTTCTAGCAAAGGTGGTGAACATGATGGAAGTAACTGATGTAAGATTGCGCCGTGTTAATACAGATGGTCGTATGAGGGCTATTGCATCCATTACTTTGGATCATGAATTTGTTGTTCACGATATCCGCGTAATTGATGGAAATAACGGTTTATTTGTTGCAATGCCTAGCAAACGTACTCCTGATGGAGAATTTAGAGACATTGCTCACCCTATCAACTCAGGAACTAGGGGCAAGATTCAGGAGGCTGTATTATCAGAGTACCACCGGTTAGGTGAATTAGAAGTTGAATTTGAAGAAGCGGGAGCTTCCTAAAATCGAATAAAACAACAAGGGCCTACTTCCTGAGTATGGCTCTTTTTTATGATAATGCCCCCTGCATCCTCTTTATACCCCGATATAAAACCTTCAAACATCATGAAAGAAAAAATGTTATATGCTATGACATAATTATGTAGTTTCACCGCCATTCTTGAAATGAAACCATATTTAAGATATATTTTTAATGGATAAAAAGGCGAATATAGAAAAAAAGGAAGAATAATGTTTGCTTATATGCCTCCTTTTCATGACTGGAGGCCATAACCTTATTCTCTGAGTAATGGAGGCCTGTCAATGTATAATAGATATGCGGTCATTCTAGCCGCGGGCCAGGGAACCAGAATGAAGTCTAAGCTATATAAAGTTCTTCATCCTGTGTGCAAAAAGCCGATGGTTCAGCACGTGGTTGACCAAGTTGTAAAGCTAAACGTTACGGAAGTTGTTACAATTATCGGTCACGGGGCAGAACAAGTGAAAGCCCAGCTTGGTGACAGCAGCAAATATGCCTTGCAAGAAGAACAGCTAGGTACAGCCCATGCAGTCATGCAGGCGGAAGAAACACTTGGCAAAAAAGAGGGAATCACTATTGTTGTATGCGGTGATACACCACTTATCAAACATGAAACAATGGAAGCGCTTTTTAAATACCATGAAGAATCTTCAGCAAAAGCAACCGTATTAACAGCGCGGACAGAAAATCCTTTCGGATATGGCAGAGTGATAAGAAATGAAAATGGCCATGTTGAAAAAATAGTCGAACATAAGGACGCGACAGAAAAAGAACGAGAAATCGAAGAGATTAACACAGGAACGTACTGCTTTGATAATAAAGCTTTATTTGATGCCTTAAAGCGTGTGGGAAATGATAATGTGCAAGGGGAATATTACCTGCCGGATGTGATTGAAATCCTCAAGAAGGACGGCGCCCCAATTGCAGCCTATCAGACAGCTGATTTTGAGGAAACTCTCGGTGTTAATGACCGGGTGGCTCTTTCGCAGGCTGAGGCTATCATGAGGAAAAGAATTAATGAGTCACATATGAGAAACGGCGTGTCTATTATCGATCCAGCGAATACGTATATTGGCCCCGATGTTCTGATCGGAAATGATACTATTATTTATCCGGGTTCGATCATTTCAGGCGTGTGCTCAATAGGCTCACAATGTACAATCGGCCCAAACAGCGAGATTGAAAATTGCCGTGTTGGCAGCAATACGACCATTAGGCATTCAGCTGCTTTTGACAGTGAGATTGGCTCTGATGTCCAAATTGGCCCATTTGCCCATATTCGTCCAAAATCACAGATTCATGGACATGTTAAAATAGGCAACTTCGTTGAGGTCAAAAAGGCTGTCTTTGGAGAAGGGAGCAAAGCTTCGCATCTTAGCTATATTGGAGATGCTGAAGTAGGAAGCGATGTGAACATCGGCTGCGGTACGATTACAGTTAATTATGATGGAAAGAATAAATACTTAACCAAGATTGAAGACGGCGTTTTTGTTGGCTGCAATTCAAATCTTGTAGCCCCAGTTACCATTGGGAAAAATGCATATATTGCAGCTGGGTCAACAATCACTGAAGATGTTCCGGGAGATGCCTTATCCATTGCTAGGGCACGTCAGGTAAATAAAGAAAATTATGTGGAAAAACTAAATAAGAAGAAATAAACCAATGGAGGCCAACATGTCTAATCAATATTTAGATCCAAATTTAAAGGTATTCACTCTGAATTCTAATCGTGAATTAGCTGCAGAAATTGCAGGAGTAATTGGCGTTGAGCTTGGAAAGTGTTCTGTCCAGCGTTTTAGCGACGGAGAAATTCAAATTAATATTGAAGAAAGTATTCGCGGCTGTGATGTGTACGTTATTCAATCCACAAGTGCGCCTGTAAATGAGCATTTGATGGAGCTATTAATTATGATTGACGCATTAAAACGGGCTTCAGCTAAAACCATTAATATTGTTATGCCGTATTATGGGTATGCCCGTCAGGATAGAAAGGCAAGAGCACGTGAGCCGATCACTGCCAAGCTTGTCGCCGATTTACTGCAAACTGCTGGAGCAACACGCGTGATTACGCTCGATCTGCATGCTCCGCAAATTCAAGGCTTCTTCGATATCCCAATCGACCATCTAATGGGTGTGCCGATTCTATCAGAGTACTTTAAGAATAAAGCCATGAATGGCGACATTGTCATTGTTTCTCCAGATCATGGCGGTGTAACACGCGCAAGGAAAATGGCAGACCGCTTAAAGGCGCCAATTGCCATTATCGACAAACGCCGTCCAAAGCCGAATGTGGCTGAAGTTATGAATATTGTCGGTAATATTGATGGAAAAGTAGCGATCCTTATTGATGATATTATTGATACTGCTGGAACCATTACACTTGCTGCAAATGCCCTCGTTGAGAATGGCGCTTTAGAAGTATATGCAAGCTGTACCCATCCAGTATTATCTGGCCCAGCTATTGAGCGCATCAAGAATTCAAAAATTAAAGAGCTAGTTGTAACAAATTCCATTATTCTTCCGGAAGAAAAGAGATTTGATAAACTTGTTCAGCTCTCTGTGGCACCTTTGATTGGTGAAGCAATTATCCGTGTTCACGAAGAACAATCTGTTAGTACACTATTTGATTAATATATGACTTTAGGCTTGCCCTATTGGGCAGGCCTTGAGTGCTTTCCAGCGGTTTTAAAAGAAAGCCGATATAACAGTTAAAGTTAAACGTTTAGACTTCCTCTTTTTAGGGCATTTTCTATATATAGAGCCTTTTGAAAAAAATGAGGAAGGGGATATATTTTATGACGGCTGTATTACAGGCAACAGAAAGAAAGGAATTACGAGGGTCTGCCTTAACAGAGATTCGCAGAGGCGGGAACATTCCTGCTGTTGTTTACGGATCCAAATTAAAAAGCACGCCAATCTATTTCAGTGAAGCTGACTTTACAAAAATTATCCGCCGTGTAGGCAGAAACGGAGTTATTTCATTAGATCTTGGCGGAAATAAGCATAATGTTGTGCTAAGTGATTACCAGGCAGATCCAATTAAAAATGATATTATTCACGTAGATCTTCTTGCTGTTGATATGTCACAGGAGATTACTGCTAATGTCAGAGTAAACCTTACAGGAGATGCAGCTGGCGTGAAGGATGGCGGCGTAATGCAGCAATCTGTGCACGAAGTTTCTGTTACTGCAACCCCTGATAAAATTCCGCAAACCGTTGATGTAGATGTAACAAGTCTCCAGGTCAATGAAACGATTACAGTCGCAGATATTTTGGGAACATACGGCTATAAGATCAATGATCCTGAAGATACTGTTATTGCTTCTATTCTGCCGCCTAAGCAGGAAGAAGAGATCGATAGCGGAGAAGAACAAGAAGCGGGTACACCTGAAAATGAAGAAGGCAGGGAAACGGAAGCTAGCGGAGAATAATAATATAAACATCATTTATGGGACTGGCCTTCCAATCGGGCGCCAGCCCCTTATTTTTGAGAAAGGATCTATACCATGAAGCTATTTGTTGGATTAGGGAATCCCGGCAAGCAATATGAAAAGACGAGGCATAATATTGGCTTTGAAGTGATAGACTCGCTGTCTGAAAAGCTAAACATTCCTTTGGATCGTGCTAAATTCCAGGGAATATACGGTATTGGGCTTGTCAACGGGGAAAAGGTATTTTTATTAAAGCCGCTAACCTATATGAATTTGTCTGGGGAATCTTTGCGCCCATTAATGGACTATTATGATATTAATCATGATGAGCTGACAGTTATTTTTGATGATTTAGATCTTCCTGTCGGGAAAATTAGGCTCCGCCAAAAGGGCAGCTCTGGCGGGCACAATGGGATTAAGTCCATTATTGCGCATCTAGGGACACAAGAGTTTAACAGAATAAGAGTGGGAATTGATAGACCCCCAAGCGGTATGAAGGTTCCCGATTATGTTTTGGGCCGTTTTACAAAGGAAGAGCAGGCTCTGCTGGAAGACGTTGTGCTAAAATGCACCAGCGCATGTGAACAGTGGCTATCAAAGCCCTTTTTGCAGGTAATGAACGAATTTAATCAGTAATCTTTATCTCGAAAGAACATAGAGATAGAATAATGGCAAAGTATTAAAGGACTGGCAAATGTGAATAAGTTCCTCTTTATGGGTTCATACTAATCTTATTAGAATGTATTCGGGAGGGACTGGCATGGCCATTCACTATCATTGCCGTCATTGCGGCACGAAAATAGGGTCAATAGAAAACACGGCCCTGAATACTCATCAGCTTGGGTTTGATTTGTTAACAAGTGATGAGCGACAAGACATGATTACTTATGATCTGGAAGGAAACCTTCAGGTAAAATCTATATGTGAGGATTGTCAAGAACTGCTTGAAAGACAGCCTGAATATCATCAAAATGATTTCTTAATTCATTAACAGCTTTGGACAGCATCCAAAGCATTTTTCTATTTCTAATTTTTTGAATTATAACAAACATATATAAAATCCACCGGTTTTCAATAAATTTTTTATAAAAACATTAAACATTCATTGTGTTGCAAAAGTAAAGAGGAGGAAAGCCATGATAGGGCTTAAAAGTATAATCAGGCAGCAGGACGATGTTCAATCTGTCTTATCGGGTATAGAAGAAGGGCTGAAGGAACAGCTAATATCTGGCTTATCCGGATCAGCACGTACACTATTTTTATCTTCGATCTATGAACAGGCAAAAAAACCACTGCTCATAGTTACTCATAACCTATTACAGGCTCAGAAGCTATATGATGATCTTGTCAGTTTTGAAGGGGAAGCGGATGTTTTTCTTTATCCGGCCAATGAGCTGATTGCAGCTGAGATCAGCATTGCCAGCCCAGAATTAAAGGGTCAGAGAATAGAAGCGCTAAACCATTGGAGCAAAAGCAAGAGCGGAATTCTGATCGCGCCGATCGCAGGCTTAAGGAAAGTTCTGCCGCCGCCATCCATTTGGAAGAAGTACCAGCTTACTTTAACTGTCGGCGATGACCTTACAGAAGATCAGCTAATGAGTCTTGTTCAGATGGGCTATACCAGAGTTGATATGGTTTCATCTCCTGGGGAATTCAGTGTAAGAGGCGGAATCATAGATATCTACCCTTTAACGGTGGCAGATCCGGTTCGTATTGAGCTGTTTGATACAGAAGTAGATTCCATTCGCTCCTTTTCGCTTGAAGACCAGCGTTCCAAGGAGAAGCTGAAGGAAGTCACGATTGGACCTGCAACAGAGTATCCTTTGGATCAAGAGCATTTTCATAAGATTATTGAAAAGCTTGAAAGAGGATTGTCGGAAAGTCTGAAAAAGTTAAAAAGTGAAAAGGACAAAACACAGCTGGCCCAAAATATCGGGTATGAAATTGAACAGCTTAAAATGGGCAATAAACCTGATCAGCTATTTAAATATCTTTCCTACGCTTACGATGAGCAAAATAGTTTAATAGATTATCTTCCGCAAAGCGGAGTTATTTTTATAGATGAAGTCAGCAGGGTCTTTGAAACGAATGACTCTCTCGAAAAGGAAGAAGCTCAATGGTATACAAGTCTGTTAGGCGAGGGGCAAATTGTCCATGATGTAAAGGTTTCCCATGACCTTCGGGGATTTCTTCAGAAAAAAGAATCGCCGGTCATCTATATGTCTTTGTTCCTGCGGCATGTCCCAAATACAAATCCGCAAAACATTATTAATGTTGCCTGTAAGCAGATGCAGACTTTCCACGGACAGATGAATGTGTTAAAGGGCGAGATCGAGCGCTGGAAGAAGGGGAATTATACCGTTGTTTTTCTAGGCCCCGATGGTGAAAGAGTCAAAAAGCTTCAGAGGGTTTTTGAAGATTATGAGATTGAAGCCATAGCTGCAGCCGAAAATCAGCCAATCTTAAACGGCAAGATTCAAATCATTGAGGGAAATCTCAATGCAGGATTTGAATTAATAGGGCAAAGGCTTGCGGTTATTACAGAGGAGGAGCTCTTTAATAAGCGGACGCAAAAGAAGACACGGCGGCAGAAGCTTTCCAATGCTGAACGCATTAAAAGCTATTCAGAACTAAAAGTCGGGGATTATGTTGTCCATGTTAATCATGGTATCGGGAAATACTTAGGCATTGAGACCCTCGAGATTAATGGGGTCCATAAAGATTATTTGCATATCCGCTATCAGGGAAGCGATAAACTTTATGTTCCGGTTGAACAAATTGATCTTGTTCAAAAATATGTGGGCTCTGAAGCAAAAGAGCCGAAGATCTATAAATTAGGCGGAAGTGATTGGAAGAGGGTTAAGAAAAAGGTTGAATCATCTGTCAAAGATATTGCGGATGATTTAATTAAGCTATATGCAGAAAGAGAAGCTGCAAAAGGTTTTGCTTTTAGTCCTGATGGTGAGATGCAGCGCGAATTTGAAGCATCCTTTCCCTATCAGGAAACGGAGGATCAGCTTCGGTCAATTACGGAGATTAAGAAGGATATGGAGCGGGAGCGCCCTATGGACCGCTTGCTGTGCGGAGATGTTGGCTATGGTAAAACAGAAGTGGCGATCAGAGCGGCGTTCAAAGCGATTGCTGATGGAAAACAGGTAGCCTTTTTGGTGCCGACAACGATTCTTGCCCAGCAGCATTTCGAAACCATGCGGGAGCGCTTTTCTGACTTTCCCATTCAGGTCGGGCTCTTAAGCAGGTTCAGAACCAGAAAACAGCAAACTGAGACGATAAAGGGCTTAAAAGCAGGCACAATTGATGTGGTCGTTGGAACGCATCGAATTTTATCAAAGGATATTACTTTTAGAGATCTTGGGCTGCTAATTGTGGATGAAGAGCAGCGATTTGGTGTAACACATAAAGAAAAAATTAAACAAATGAAGACAAATGTCGATGTTCTGACGTTAACAGCAACGCCTATCCCTAGAACCTTGCATATGTCCATGCTTGGGGTGAGGGATCTTTCGGTTATCGAAACACCGCCGGAAAACCGCTTTCCCATCCAGACCTATGTAATGGAGTATAATGGCGGGATTGTCAGAGAAGCAATTGAGAGGGAATTGGCCCGGGATGGACAGGTATATTTCCTGTATAACAGGGTTGAGGATATTGAGCGGAAAGCGGAAGAGATTTCTATGCTTGTTCCCGATGCGCGCGTAGCTTATGCACATGGGCAAATGACGGAAAATGAGCTGGAATCAGTCATTTTAAGTTTCCTTTCAGGTGAGTTTGATGTGCTTGTCAGTACAACGATCATTGAAACAGGTGTTGATATTCCAAACGTCAATACGCTTATTGTTCATGATGCGGATAAAATGGGGCTTTCCCAGCTTTATCAGCTTCGCGGAAGGGTTGGACGTTCTAATCGAGTGGCCTATGCCTATTTTACGTACAGAAAGGACAAAGTACTTACAGAGGTTGCCGAAAAAAGGCTGCAGGCTATTAAAGAATTTACTGAGCTTGGATCTGGATTTAAAATCGCTATGCGTGACTTATCCATCAGGGGTGCGGGAAACCTATTAGGTGCTCAGCAGCATGGATTTATTGATTCTGTTGGTTTTGATCTGTATTCTCAAATGCTGAAGGAAGCAATCGAAGAGAAGAGGGGGAATCTCCCTGAAACTGACAGGCAAAGCTTAGAAATTGATCTTGAAGTAGACGCCTACATTCCTGACGCCTATATTTCAGACGGGCATCAAAAGATTGAAATGTACAAAAGGTTTAGAGGCATTTCTGACTTAGAAGATATTGAGGAATTAAACGAAGAGATGGTTGACCGTTTTGGCGATTATCCGGAGGAAGTAACTTATCTTTTCCGTATCTCTGAAATAAAGGTTTATGGATTACAGGCAGGGCTTGAAACAATTAAGCAAACAAAGGATGAAGTACTGTTTCTTTTATCTGAAAAGGCAAGCTCCGAAATCGATGGGCAGAAAATCTTCCAGATAACAAGCAAATATGGGCGGAAAATTGGCCTTGGGATGGAAGGAAGCAAATTGAAGGCAGTTCTCCATGTAAAAGGAATGCCTGCTAGCGAATGGCTGAACATTGCCTACGAGATGGTCCAAGGGCTCCTTCATGCTAAAAAGGAAAATGCATTGAAATAACCTGTGCGTTTAACATCACTCCACAAAGGGTATGGGTAATTTACCCACATTTGGAATTCATAACATCCGTGAGAAAAAATTTTTGAACGTGTATAGAACTTTCCAGATGAAAGATACTAAGTTCAAACATGGCGATGTATTCATTTTCTCCCAATATGGAGCATAGCCAAATAAGAAAAGCCCTGGGACCTATAGGGGAAGTTCCTTACCCAGGCTCCTTTATCTTATTTAAAAAAATCATCAGATGAAAGTGAGGCAACATTGGATGAAAGCAACTGGTATTGTTCGTCGAATCGATGATTTAGGTCGCGTGGTGATTCCAAAGGAAATACGCAGAACTTTGCGTATTCGTGAAGGGGACCCGCTAGAGATCTTTGTGGATCGTGATGGAGAAGTAATCTTAAAGAAATATTCACCAATTAGTGAGTTAAGTGATTTTGCAAAAGAATATGCTGAGGCGTTATTCGACAGCCTGGGAAATCCTGTTTTAATCTGCGACAGAGACACGTATATTGCTGTTTCCGGCGGATCAAAAAAGGATTTTTTAAACAAAAACATAGGTGAGATTATTGAAAAGACAATGGAAGACCGCAACTCATCACTTGTTAACCAGGCAGGGGAAATTTCCCTTGTGGATGGCCATACAGAGGAAATTTCCGCCTATACGATTGGGCCAATTATTGCTAATGGAGATCCGATTGGTGCTGTTATCATTTACGCAAAAGAAGGTTCTTTAGGCGATGTCGAACAAAAGGCTGTTGAAACAGCTGCCGGATTCTTAGCAAGACAAATGGAGTCTTAAAAAAGGAACCCTCTTAATTTTTGTCCTAATTGGTTCAATTCATTCTCATTTTTTGAAAAAAGATAGATATTTTTTAAAAGGGTAGCTGATGCTGCCTTTTTTCATTTTATAAGATAATAACGGAATATTTTGGTATGATATTAATGCGTTTGAATCAAAACTGAAAGGGGATGGGCATGAAGCCCGAGAAATATACCAAAGATGTAGTAAGAGGAACTGTTATTTTAACGGCTGCTGCCCTCTTTATCAAAATATTAAGCGCCATTTACCGCGTGCCATTTCAGAATTTGGTTGGCGATGTTGGTTTTTATATTTATCAGCAGGTATATCCTTTTTACGGAGTGGCTATAACTTTTGCTGCATATGGATTTCCTGTAGTCCTCTCAAAATTATATACAGAAGAATTGAATGCAAATCGTAAAGGTGGACTGAGTCAGTTATTTTTTACAAGTGCTGCAGTGCTTGGTATGATTGGTCTGCTGTTTTTCGGATTGCTGTTCTGGGGAGCTCAACATTTCGCAACCGTGATGGGCGACCCTGAACTTGAGGTTTTATTTAGAGTAATCTCTTTTGCCTTTCTCCTCTTTCCAGCTGTTGCCTTACTCAGAGGTTTCTTTCAGGGGAAAGGGGATATGGTCCCAACTGCTGTCTCCCAGGTCGGCGAACAGCTTGTCAGGGTCGCTGTGATATTTTTAGCAGCCCTTTTTCTGACAAAAGAAGGGTATAACTTATATATGGTTGGTGCGGGGGCTACATTTGGCTCCATTATGGGCGGAATCGCAGCGATTTTGATCTTAATGCTTTTTTTTACAAAAAGATGGACTCAGTATAGAGGCGGACTTAGTCCGAAACTCTCTTTTTCACTGGCAAGATCTATCGTTTTGCAAGGCTTTGCCATCTGTATCAGCAGCATGCTCCTTATATTAATGCAATTGGCGGATTCGTTAAATCTGTATTCCCAATTGATCTCATCCGGCTTTGGTGCCCATGAGGCAAAGGAGATGAAGGGTGTATATGACCGCGGAATGCCGTTGATTCAGGTTGGTATGGTAGTAGCTACATCAATGTCCTTATCACTCGTGCCGGTTATTTCAAATGCGAGAATAAATGCACGATCAGATATTGTGCTTGATAAGATTCGTTTGACGCTGCAGATCGGAATAACAGTCGGGACGGCAGCAACTGTTGGCTTATGGAATATTATTAAGCCCACTAATATTATGCTGTTTGAAAATAGTGCGGGATCTGCTGTGCTGGGTGTCTTAAGCATGGTTATTTTGTTAAGTTCAGTTGCCGTAACGGCATCGGCAATTCTTCAAGGCCTTGGAATGACCATGTACCCTGCATTTATTATCATTAGCGGGTTTGTTCTGAAGTATTTGATGAATATACTGTTAATTCCGGTGTTCAGCACGATGGGCGCTGCCTTTGCTACATGCCTGTCTTTGTGCTTTGTCCTTATTCTTTTGCTTATCAGGCTGAAAAGGGAATTAAAGGTTCCTATTCTGAGCCGTCGGTTTTTGCTGACTCTTGCCGCAGCCTCTGCAGCCATGCTAGTTGTCTTAAAAGTGTACCTGTATGGAACTGGCCTTTTGGGTTTTGCTGAAAACCGTCTTTATGCTGGCTTTCAAGCATTAAGCGCGGTGGTCATCGGCGGCCTGATTTATATATGGATTATTTTAAAAGGCGATACATTTAAAGAAGAAGAGCTGTCCATGCTCCCCTTTGGAAGCAAGCTCATGCTTTTTCTGCCAAAGAAAAATAGGAGTGAATCTAGATGAAAAGAATCAATATTGTTGGGCTGGGAGCGGGTGATCTGGAACAGCTTCCGCTTGGCGTCTACCGCAAATTAAAAAAGGCCAGCCTTTTATATTTGCGGACAAAAGATCATCCTGCTGTGAATGAATTAGAAGAAGAAGGCGTAGCGTTTATTTCCTTTGATAGCATTTATGAAAAGCATGACCACTTTCAGGATGTGTATGAGGAGATTTGCACGATTTTATTAGAGGAATCACACAAGGGTGAGATTACATATGCTGTCCCGGGGCATCCCTTTGTTGCAGAGCGGACAGTTCAGCTGCTGCTGGAAAGGGGCCCCAAGCAAGGAGTGGAAATAGCAATCGGCGGGGGGCAAAGCTTTCTAGATGCCTTGTTTCAGGCACTTCAAATAGATCCAATTGAAGGATTTCAATTTCTAGATGCAACAGATTTGAAAAGAGCGGAAATAGATCTAACATCACATTTAATCATTGGCCAAGTCTATGACCAATTTACAGCATCTGAGGCCAAACTGGCATTAATGGAGCGGCTCCCTGATGAGTATGAGGTGTATATTGTCACAGCTGCCGGAAGTAAAGAAGAACGAATACAAAAGGCTGCTTTATATGAGCTAGACCGCGGGTTTGAAATAAATAATTTAACATCTCTCTACATACCGCCAGTCACAGACGAGTCCATATTATATAAAACCTTTAGCAAGCTAAGGGAGATTATTGCCGTCCTTCGCGGGCCAAACGGCTGTCCATGGGATAAAAAGCAGACACATGAATCTTTAAAGAGATATCTCATTGAAGAATCCTATGAACTGATTGAGGCAATCAATGAAGAAGACATTGACCATATGATTGAAGAGCTTGGGGATGTACTTCTTCAGGTACTCCTGCACGCACAAATAGGCGAAGATGATGGATTCTTCTCAATTGAAGATGTCATTGAAGGAATTTCGGGAAAAATGGTGCGCAGACACCCTCATGTATTTGGCAGTATTTCAGCGGAAACAGAGGCAGAAGTCCTTGTCAATTGGGATAAAATCAAGAAACAGGAGAAAGGGGAAGCAAAGGATGTTTCGCTTCTCGACAAAGTGGGCAAGTCCCTTCCGAATTTAATAGCCGCAGCGGAAATTCAGAAGACCGCAGCTAAGGTTGGGTTTGACTGGAAGGAAGTTGGACCCGCATGGGAGAAAGTAAAAGAGGAAATTAAAGAATTTGAAGCAGAGACAAGGGAAAAAAGTGCGAAAATGGACAAAGAATTTGGCGACATCCTTTTTGCCCTTGTCAATATTGCCAGATTCTATAAGATTGATGCAGAAGAGGCCTTATTCCAAACCAATGTTAAGTTTAAGAGAAGGTTCGCCTTTGTGGAAAAAAGGGTAAAAGACAGCGGCAAATCGTTTGAAGAATTTGAGCTTGAGGAATTGGACCGCTTTTGGGAAGAGGCAAAGGAAAAAGGATATTGACGTACAGCAAAAAAGGAGTGCTAAGAGTTATGAGACTTGACAAATTCTTGAAGGTTTCCCGGTTAATTAAAAGAAGGACTCTTGCTAAAGAGGTTTCAGATCAAGGGAGGATTCTTGTTAATGGCCTGCAGGCAAAAGCCAGTACAAATGTAAAAGTCGGAGATGAGATCACCATCCGCTTTGGCCAAAAGCTTGTTACGGCAAAAGTAGAGCGCCTTCAGGAAACAACAAAGAAAGAAGAAGCTGCAGAGATGTATACGATTGTAAAGGAAGAAAAGGCACAAAGCTAAGGTTCTATTTCATTTCTTTCATTCATAAATATGTACCAAATGCTTGTACTTTTGTGATTGAGAGGGATGCGATATGAGTCAGCAATATTATGATCCGAATACAGCAAAAAAGAATGTTGAAGAGCACGATGTCATTATGCGCGGACGCAGGCTGCTGGACATAACAGGGGTTAAGCAGGTGGAAAGCTTCGATAATGAGGAATTCTTATTAGACACTGTCATGGGATTCCTGGCCATCAAGGGTCAAAACCTGCAAATGAAAAACCTGGATGTAGATAAGGGTGTTGTATCAATTAAAGGGAAAATATTTGATCTCGTTTACTTGGATGACCAGCATGGGGACAAGGCTAAAGGATTCTTTAGCAAGTTATTCCGATGACACTTTCGACACAATTTTTAACCATGCTGGCGATGATCGGCATGGGGGGTGTCTTTGGGGCTGCCCTTGACACGTATAACCGGTTTTTGAAACGGGCAAAAAGAAAAAGCTGGATCGTCTTTATCAACGATATTCTCTTTTGGGTTGCTCAGGGACTTTTCGTCTTTTATATTTTATTTCTGGTTAACCGCGGTGAGCTGAGATTTTATATTTTTATTGCCCTTTTATGCGGCTTTGCTGCCTACCAAAGCTTATTGAAAAATATATACCTTCGGGCATTAGAGGTTATCATACGGATGATAATCTCTATTTATCACTTTTTCATAAAGCTGTTCCATCTTCTTATCTATAAACCAATCCATGGACTAATTATTGCTTTGATCTCCCTTCTTATTTTCTTAGGAAAAAGTCTTGTTCACCTTCTAAGAATGATTGGAAAAACCCTGCTTTTTTTCATAAAAGTAATAATCTCACCATTTAAGTGGGTTTTATTACTTTTGTGGAAACTTTTGCCGAAAAATATTAAAAAAACAGTCGAGAAGTTATATAATAGAATGGCAGGATTTTTTGTACAAATACAGAATTACTCTAATAAATGGTTTTCCCGGTTTAAGAAAGATAAGAAATGAAAGGAGGAGTGCGAAGTGAGTGCCATCAAGAAAAAAAATATAGCAAAGATTGAAAATGGCTATGCCAAACAGCAAGAAGCCGCTGCCGTCAGCGCGGGGAGAACAAAGAAGCTATTATACAGAAGACTAGTATTTTTCTTTGTGGCCGCCTCTGTTATTGCCTTCTTTATGATCTCCACACTCGTTTCGCAGTCCTCTGCTCTAGCGGAAAAAACAGCAGAGAAAAAGAAGCTTGATCACCAATTGGAACAATTGAAGAAAAAGGAAGCCATGCTTGAAGGGGAAATCGTCAAATTAAATGATGATGAATACATAGCTAAGCTTGCAAGAAAGGATTACTTTCTTTCCGAAGGCAACGAAATTATCTTTAACCTTCCAAAGGAAGATGAGAAAAGGAAAGAAAAGGAAAAGTCAACTAATTAGACGTTGTATTGAACTCTTTTCATAAGTTTTGTATAATATATAGTAAGTTTGATTTTTTATATCATTCAAGGAGGAAATTCTTTTTTATGTCAATCGAAGTGGGCAGCAAGTTACAGGGAAAAGTAACAGGGATTACAAATTTCGGAGCATTTGTGGAGTTGCCGGAAGGCTCAACAGGTCTGGTGCACATCAGTGAGGTCGCAGACAACTATGTAAAAGATATTAACGATCATCTTAAAGTCGGTGACCAGGTTGAAGTAAAAGTTATAAATGTCGAAAAGGATGGCAAGATTGGTCTATCCATTAAAAAGGCAAAAGACCAGCCTGCAGGCTCTGCTCGACCTGAAAGAGGCGACAGAAGAGAGTCTCGGGGACATTCACATTCTCAGCGTCCACGCCAAGGCAGAACAAATGATAACCGCTCTCCTAAAGAAAACTTTGAATCAAAAATGGCGCGCTTCCTTAAGGATAGCGAAGATCGTCTATCATCACTAAAACGCAATACAGAATCGAAACGTGGGGGAAGAGGCGCTAGACGAGGATAACTTGCTGCTTTTATTGATATATTGCAGGGTTTAACGTTTATATTATTCCCATTCATAACAGACAAGTCATTTATATGGCTTGTCTTTTTTGATGTTTTTTTTACCTTTATTGTCTAGCTTGCAAAAAGCGATGGAATTTTTAAAGGAAATGTCAAATCCCGTCCTGTCCTTTCTTCTTTTTGGAGATAAGGCGGAAATTAGTCGAACGAAAAGCAAAGGCTTGTCCGCTTTTTTGACAAACTTCTAATCTATTAAATTTTATAATTACTCAATATAGTGAATCGATTGGAAGGTTTAAATAAGTGCGGGCAGTCTTTCATGTGACGACTAATATAAAACCATACGGGGAGTGAAGGTAAACATGGAAAAGGTTGAAAGGAATTTTATTGAACCTCTTGGCGAAGTAAATTTTAATAAGCCTGGACTTGATTTATCAAAGGGATTGAATAAATTCCAGTTTTGGATGGAAGGTTTCTTTTTAAAAAAGGGCATCCTTCTTTTGTTAATTGGCTTTTTGCTTGGAAGAGCGCTGATCATTGCTCAGTTAACCCCTTTTAGTCTCCCGTTTTTTGCCGCGGTATATTTTATAAGAAGAGATAAGGCTCCGCTTGCTTTAATTGGCGCGGTCGCTGGAGCAGCAACAATCTCTGTTACAAATGCTGTCTATGTTTTTGGTACATCATTTTTGTTCATGCTGGCCATCCGTGCTGCAAGAAGATGGGTGAATAATGAATTAAAGGTTCTGCCTTTTTTCGTCTTTTTTTCCTTGCTGTCCGGAAAGCTTCTGGAAAGTCTAGTTGTTTCGGAAACCATTACGCTCTATCATGGGATGATGGCCGGTGTTGAAGCAAGTCTAGGATTTATCCTAACGTTAATTTTTATTCAAAGTCTTCCTCTTTTATCCGCCAGCAAACGCCGCCAGACGCTAAAAACAGAAGAAATTGTCTGCTTAATTATTATGCTTGCTTCGGTGATGACAGGTACCATTGGCTGGACGGTCTATGGTCTATCTGTTGAACATATGATGTCAAGATATTTAGTGCTTTTATTTGCCTTTGTTGGGGGTGCAACGGTTGGCTCTACGGTTGGTGTTGTAACGGGCCTTATTTTCAGCCTAGCCAATGTCACTAGCTTTTACCATATGAGCCTTCTGGCCTTTTCAGGTCTTTTGGGTGGCCTTTTAAAAGAAGGAAAGAAATTTGGCGTGGCCTGCGGCCTTCTTATTGCAACTCTATTAATAGGCATGTATGGAGAAGGAAATACAGATATTTTAAAAACAGTTATGGAAACGGGAGTAGCTATTTTTCTTTTTCTTTTAACCCCGCAAGCATTGCTGACGAGGCTTGCCAAGCATATCCCAGGAACTTCAGAATATGCGGCAGAACAGCAGCAGTACATGAGAAAAATGAGGGATGTTACAGCCCAAAGAGTGGCTCAGTTCTCCAGTGTCTTTCAAGCCCTTTCAAAAAGTTTCTCATCCTACGATGAGGCATCGGAATGGGATGATGAAGAGGGCAGGGAGCTTGACTACTTTTTAAGCAATGTAACGGAAAAGACCTGTCAGACTTGTTTTAAGAAAGAGCACTGCTGGGCGAAGAACTTTGATAAAACATATGCGTATATGACAGAAATTATGAATGAAACAGATTATAATAATGAACTTCCTCAGAAGCTTTCCAGGGATTGGGAAAAACATTGCACACGTTCCAAAAAGGTCATTGAAACCATTAGACAGGAACTCACTTTCTATCATGCTAATCAAAAGCTTAAAAGGCAGGTTCAGGAAAGCAGGCGACTGGTTGCAGACCAATTATTGGGCGTGTCAGAGGTTATGGGGGATTTCGCGAAGGAAATTCAAAGAGAACGGGAAAACCACCATAAGCAGGAGGAGCTAATATTAGAAGCATTGCAGGAGTTTGGTATTCAAATTGAACAGGTAGAAATTTATAGTCTGGAACAGAGAAATGTAGATATTGATATGGCGATTCCATACTGTCAGGGACATGGCGAATGTGAAAAGCTGATTGCCCCCATGCTGTCAGACATTCTGGAAGAAAGCATTGTAGTTAGCTCAGAAGAATGTGCTGCCTTCCCTAATGGCAATTGCCATGTGACATTCAGGTCCGCTAAAGCCTTTGTTGTTGACACTGGTATTGCTCATGCAGCTAAAGGAGGGGGCTTTATTTCCGGGGACAGCTTTTCAACGATTGAACTTGGCTGCGGAAAGTATGCTATTGCAATCAGTGATGGAATGGGCAACGGTGAAAGGGCTCATATTGAAAGCAAGGAAACCCTTGAGCTATTGCAAAAGATTCTGCAATCTGGAATCAAGGAGAAGGTCGCTATTAAGTCGGTCAATTCTGTTCTTTCGCTGAGAACAACTGATGAGATCTTTTCTACATTGGATTTAGCTATGATTGACCTTCAGAATGCAAGCACAGAGTTTTTGAAAATAGGCTCTATACCTAGTTTCATTAAACGGGGAAATAAAATATTAAAAGTGGAAGCGAGCAATTTGCCAATGGGCATCCTCCAGGAATTTGAGGTGGATGTCGTAAGCGAGCAGCTGAAGGCTGGAGATTTATTAATCATGATGAGCGATGGGGTCTTTGAAGGGCCTAAGCATGTGGAAAACCTTGATTTATGGATGAAGCGGAAAATCAGTGAAATTAAAACCGAGGATCCCCAGGATATGGCCGATCTTATTATGGAGGAAGTTATCCGCTCAAGTTCCGGCTATATTGATGATGATATGACGGTGGTTGTTGCTAAAATCAAGCATAACACACCTAAATGGGCCAGCATACCAGTCAATTATTACGGAAAAGCGAACTGATTAACTTGCCCTTGTTAGAAGAATATTATGTATAAATCCCCTCCGTATCGTCGAAAATGGGAATAAGACGATATTGGAGGGGAGTTTTATGAAAACAGGAACCTTAAAGCAGATCCTGCTTATCACTGATGGATGCTCAAACCAGGGAGACGATCCAATTGCTATGGCGGCACTTGCAAAGGAACAGGGGATTACTGTCAATGTAATCGGTGTAATAGAAAAGGATGTTATTGACGAAAAGAGCATGACTGAAATTGAAGGCATTGCTATGTCAGGGGGCGGTGTTAGCCAGGTCGTATATGCCAAGCAGCTTTCACAAACGGTTCAGATGGTGACAAGAAAGGCAATGACACAAACCCTTCAGGGCGTAGTTAACCATGAGCTTCAGCAGATTCTTGGAGGCTCCAAAACGGTTGAAGATCTGCCTCCAGATCAAAGAGGAGAAGTCATGGAAGTGGTTGACGAGCTAGGAGAAACGGTGGAACTGGAAGTATTAGTCTTAGTTGATACAAGTGCGAGCATGAAGCCGAAGCTGGAGACAGTAAAGGAAGCGCTTCTGGATTTATCCTTAAGCTTGAATGCACGTTCCGGTGATAACCGGTTTTCTGTTTTTGCTTTTCCCGGGAAAAAGAAGGATGTCGAAAAACTATTAGACTGGACCCCGAGTCTAGGCGCATTAACTAGCATTTTCGGCAAATTAACAACAGGAGGCATTACACCAACTGGTCCGGCAATCCGCGAGGCATTGACATATTTTAAGAAAAAACGATCATTAAGGAGTCTGCTTTCTCGTGATGATGAATCATTCTTTGAAGAATCAGTTTAATCTAAGACAAGGAAGTGTGATTGAAGGCAAATGGCATCGCAATCATTATGTCATTGAACGGGAGCTTGGATACGGTGCCAATGGCATTGTGTACTTGGCTAGGTCCCAAAGTGGGCCTGTTGCATTGAAAATGAGTGATAATGGGCTTTCCATAACATCTGAGGTCAATGTTTTAAAATCTTTTGCTAAGGTCCAAGGCTCTGCCTTAGGGCCTTATTTGCTTGATGTTGATGATTGGATCTATAGAGGAAAGCAAATATCCTTTTATGTGATGGAATATATTCAAGGCCCGCAGTTCCTCTCGTTTATTCAGCAGAAAGGACATGCATGGACAGACGCTCTAATCCTTCAGCTTCTTAATGATTTGGAAAAGCTGCACGATAACGGCTGGGTATTTGGGGACTTGAAGCCGGAAAATTTAATAGTAACGGGGCCGCCGTCAAAAATCCGCTGTATTGATGTTGGAGGAACTACCATGCAGGGAAGGGCCATTAAAGAATTTACTGAGTTTTATGATAGAGGCTACTGGGGATTGGGTTCCCGCAAGGCGGATCCTGGCTATGACTTATTTGCTGTAGCTATGATTATGATAAATACGGCTTACCCTAACCGTTTCAGCAAAACAACAGGCGGACTAAATCAGCTAATGAAGATGATCAATGAAAAAAATGAATTAAAGAAATACGAGCATGTTCTAAGCAACGCCCTGCAAGGAAAATACACAAGAGCTGAGGAAATGCGCATTTCCATGCTGGAGACAATCCAGAATAACTCAGGCAGAGATGTGTCATATTCGCAAAGAAGTGCCAGCCGTACAAGGAAAAAAGTGAACATTAGCAGACAAGGATTTCAAAAAGGGAAGAAACGAGGCGGGGTGTTAGAAACTGTTTCGATTTTCGTCATAATATCCCTGCTTTATCTCTTTTATATTTTTGGGCAGGTTGTCTAAATTCTTTTACTTTTTGCATACCCTTTTAAAATATAATGGGAAAGTGGTATTCTCTAGGTAGAAAGAGCTAACAAATTAATAATAAGGAAGAAAGCTATGCTTAAGGAAAAGGTGAAAGCGTTTTTAAAACAAAAGGGTCTCGATCTTCATCATAAAAGGATACTTATAGGTGTTTCCGGAGGACCGGATTCTCTTGCATTGCTGCATTTCCTTTGGAGTATCAGAAAGGAATATCAATTTTATTTGGCTGCCGCCCATGTGGATCATATGTTTCGCGGAGAAGAATCCTATTTAGAGGCAAAATTTGTTCAGCACTTTTGCGAAGAAAGGGAAATTCCATTTGAAATGGAACGGATTAATGTCCCTGACTATATAAGAGCAACTGGTAAGAGCTCACAGCTTGCCTCAAGGGAATGCAGATACTCCTTTTTTGAAAAAGTAATCAGTAAACAGAAGCTTGATTATCTTGCCCTTGGCCATCACGGGGACGATCAGGTTGAAACAATCCTTATGCGGTTAACAAGAGGAAGTACGGGGGAAGCTAGAGCAGGGATTCCTTTTTCCCGTCCTTTTGGCAATGCGGTTATTTTCCGTCCATTTTTATGCATAAATCGTCAGCAGATTGAAGATTATTGCATTGAGCAGGGCCTTGAGCCCAGAAGGGACCCGAGCAATGAAAAGGGGATTTATGTAAGAAATCGCTTTCGCAAGGAGGTCATGCCTTTTTTAAGAAAGGAAAACCCCCACGTTCATGAGCATTTTCAGCGATTTAGCGAGGAAATTCAAAGTGATGAGGCATTTTTGCAGGAATTATCTGTCCAAAAGCTGAATACAGTAATGAAAAAGAAATCCAAGGGAGAAATCCACATAAATATCCCGGATTTTCTAAAAATGCCATTTCCTTTACAAAGGCGCTGTATTCAACTAATATTAAACTATCTTTATGAGAACAAACCAGCATCTTTATCTGCTTTACATATTGAAAATGCCATTTCACTAATGAGCAGTCCTCACCCATCAGGAGAACTTAACTTCCCGGACGGTTTGAAAATGGTACGTTCCTATGAACAATGCCAATTTCAATTTCATCATCAATCCGTATCATCTTACTGCTGTAAAATGGAAGAACCGGGAGAAATTAAGCTGCCTGACGGAAGCATAATATCCTTAGAGTTCACAAAAAGTCCCAATGGCACCTATCAATCAAATACCCTTCTTTTAAATCGCGTGGATGTATCCCTCCCCCTTGTTATTCGTACAAGAAAAGATGGAGACCGCATGACATTAAAAGGAATGAACGGCACAAAGAAAATAAAGGATATCTTTATTGACCAGAAGGTGCCGGCGCATGACAGGATGACATGGCCAATTATTACGGATGCCGATGGAAATATCTTATGGCTTCCTGGGCTGAAAAAGTCTCATTATTCAATTGATAAGTCGAAATCTGACTTTGTTAAATTGACATTTACTAAAATGGAAAAGCTATGATCTTCTAGGAGGCACACAAATGCAAAATGACATTGAAAGAGTATTGATTTCAGAAGAACAAATTCAGGAAAAGATTAAATCACTTGCAGCTGAGCTTACAGAGGAATATCAAGGTCGCTTTCCTCTAGCCATTGGGGTGCTTAAAGGGGCAATGCCTTTCATGGCTGATTTGCTAAAGCGCATGGATACCTATCTTGAGATGGACTTTATGGATGTTTCAAGCTACGGAAATTCAACCGTTTCTTCTGGAGAAGTGAAAATAGTCAAGGATCTTGATACTTCTGTTGAGGGAAGGGACATATTAATTATTGAAGACATTATCGATAGCGGGTTAACTTTAAGCTATTTGGTTGATTTGTTCCGCTACCGCAAGGCAAAATCCATCAGAATTGTGACATTGCTTGATAAGCCTACAGGCCGCAAAGCAGACTTGACTCCCGATTATACCGGGTTTATTGTGCCAGATGAGTTCGTTGTCGGCTATGGACTTGATTATGCAGAAAAGTACCGAAATCTCCCTTACATTGGAGTGCTTAAGCCAGAAGTATACAGCAATAATGATTAAGCAAAATTTGTAAATGGGAAAAGCAGTAAACTATCTTAGCGAGTGGTTATCAGAAGTGTAAATTCTTGAATTAGCGCAATTTTCTATGATACTATACTTTTAGTTGTTTACCGTGGGAGGAGGTAAGGGATGAATCGGATCTTCCGAAACACCATCTTTTATTTATTAATTTTTCTAGTCATAATAGGTGTTGTTAGTTTTTTTAATGGCAACAATGAACCGACAGAGCAGATTTCATATGATCAGTTTGTCAGCTATTTAGATAGCGGAGAAGTTACATCCATCTCCATGCAGCCCGAAAGGGGCGTCTTTGAGGTGAGAGGCCAGCTTAAAGGCTATGAAGAGGGCAAGTATTTCCTTACTTATATAACAAATAATGATACGATACATGATCGTATTGATGCATTAGCGAAAAACTCTAAAGTAAATGTATTGCCAGCGAAAGAAACAAGCGGCTGGGTAACATTTTTCACTTCCATCATCCCGTTTATCATTATCTTTATTCTTTTCTTCTTCTTGCTGAACCAAGCTCAGGGCGGCGGTAGCCGTGTGATGAACTTTGGGAAAAGCAAGGCCAAGCTTTATGATGAAAGCAAAAAGAAGGTACGGTTTAAAGATGTAGCGGGTGCTGATGAAGAAAAACAAGAGCTTGTAGAAGTTGTTGAATTCCTAAAAGACCCAAGAAAGTTCTCAGAACTCGGTGCAAGAATTCCTAAAGGGGTTCTCCTGGTTGGACCTCCTGGTACAGGTAAAACTTTGCTTGCAAGAGCAGTTGCCGGTGAAGCCGGGGTTCCGTTCTTCTCTATAAGCGGATCGGATTTTGTTGAAATGTTTGTGGGTGTCGGTGCATCACGTGTTCGTGATTTGTTTGAAAATGCTAAAAAGAATGCTCCATGTATCATTTTTATCGATGAGATTGATGCTGTCGGCAGGCAGCGTGGCGCCGGCTTAGGCGGAGGCCACGATGAACGTGAGCAAACCCTGAACCAATTACTTGTTGAAATGGATGGCTTTGGTGCAAATGAAGGAATTATCATCATTGCTGCCACAAACCGTCCAGATATTCTTGACCCGGCGTTATTGCGTCCAGGACGTTTTGACCGTCAGATTACTGTTGATCGTCCAGATGTTAAAGGACGTGAAGCGGTACTTAAGGTACATGCCCGCAATAAGCCATTAGATGAGGGAGTAAACCTCAAAGCTATCGCCCAGCGCACACCAGGATTCTCTGGTGCCGATCTGGAAAACCTTTTGAATGAGGCTGCTCTCGTAGCCGCCCGTCAAGACAAGAAAAAGGTAGATATGACAGATATTGATGAGGCAACAGACCGTGTTATTGCTGGTCCGGCAAAGAAAAGCAAAGTCATATCCAAGAAGGAAAGAAATATTGTTGCTTTTCACGAAGCCGGTCATACAGTGATTGGCGTAGTGCTTGAGGATGCAGAAATGGTTCATAAAGTAACCATCGTTCCGCGCGGGCAGGCTGGCGGATACGCAGTTATGCTACCTAAAGAGGACCGTTTCTTTATGACAAAGCCTGAGCTTTTAGATAAAATTGTCGGTCTATTGGGCGGCCGTGTGGCTGAGGAGATTGTATTTGGCGAGGTAAGTACTGGTGCGCATAATGACTTCCAGCGTGCAACTGGAATTGCCCGCAGAATGGTTACTGAATTCGGTATGAGTGATAAGCTCGGTCCTTTACAGTTTGGACAGTCACAAGGCGGTCAGGTCTTCCTTGGCAGAGACTTCAATAATGACCAAAACTATTCGGATGCAATTGCATACGAGATTGATTTAGAAATACAGCGAATCATTAAAGAGTGTTATGAAAAAGCAAAAAGAGTTCTTACTGAAAACCGCGAAAAGCTAAATTTAATCGCTACTACGCTTCTTGAAGTTGAAACTCTTGATGCTGAGCAAATCAAGTCTTTAATGGACAGCGGAAAATTGCCGGATCGTACAATTAAAGCTGATCCTGCATCGGATGTAAAAGTAAATATCAATATTAATAAAGAGGATTCTTCAGAACCAGGCGGTATTCCTGAAAAACGGCAAGGGCTGACACCTGCTGAAGAGGAAAACCCTCCTGCAATTGGAGAAAATCCTGAAAATCCTAATAAAGAATAAACCATGAAAAAGCGCTCATACTGGGCGCTTTTTCTTTTTCTTTTTCAGCTAAAATATTTCTGATTATACGATTGTCTGCAAGTTATGTTATGATGTTTTCAGCGAAAAAATGAAGTGTGAATCTGATATAAAGTGGTGAAAATCAATGATCTTTGTTTTTGATATAGGTAATACTAATATGGTTTTAGGCGTTTATAAGGGAGATGAACTGAAATACTACTGGAGGGTAGAAACAAACCGCCATAAAACTGAGGATGAGTATGGCATGCAAATCAAGTCGTTATTTGAGCATGTTGGGCTTCAGTTTTCTGATATTGATGGAATTATCATATCTTCCGTTGTCCCTCCAATTATGATGGCACTGGAAAGAATGTGCGAAAAATACTTTCATCTTAAGCCTCTTATTGTCGGCCCGGGGATTAAGACAGGCTTAAATATTAAATATGAAAACCCTAGGGAAGTGGGTGCTGACCGAATAGTGAATGCTATTGCCGGCATTCATGATTATGGCAGCCCTTTAATTATTGTTGATTTTGGTACAGCCACTACTTACTGTTATATCAACGAGAAAAAGCAGTACATGGGCGGAGCAATTGCACCAGGTATTGGTATTTCAACAGAGGCATTATATACAAGAGCCTCTAAGCTTCCTAGAATTGAAATTGCGCGGCCGGACGGCATTATTGGCAAGAATACGATATCAGCCATGCAAGCGGGTATTTTATATGGCTATGTAGGGCAAGTCGAGGGAATAGTAAAAAGGATGAAAGAACAGGCAGAATCCAATCCTACAGTGATTGCTACCGGCGGGTTAGCTGATCTGATTGCAAAAGAATCGGCAGTTATTGATGTTGTTGACCCGTTTTTAACTTTGAAGGGACTGCAGCTGATTTATAAGCGAAATGTAGAGCATTAATGAAGCTGTGCAGCGAAAGGAGTATTTTGAATGAGTGATTATTTAATCAAAGCGTTAGGCTTTAATGGGCAGGTGCGAGCGTATGCTGCAAAAACAACAGAAACAGTTGGCGAGGCACAAGCCCGACATTTTACGTGGCCAACAGCATCCGCCGCATTGGGAAGAGCAATGACAGCTGGCGTCATGATGGGCGCAATGCTAAAGGGTGAAGAGAAGCTGACCATAAAAATAGAGGGCGGTGGCCCAATTGGTGCCATCTTAGTTGACAGCAATGGCAAAGGAGAGGTCCGCGGATATGTTACGAATCCGCAAACCCATTTTGATTTAAACGAAAAGGGCAAGCTGGATGTTCGACGGGCTGTTGGTACTGAGGGAACATTAACAGTTGTAAAGGATATCGGACTGAGGGATTTCTTTACAGGCCAGGTTCCAATTGTTTCCGGTGAACTAGGTGAGGATTTTACATATTACTTTGTAACATCAGAACAAACACCGTCATCCGTTGGTGTTGGCGTTCTGGTTAACCCAGATAACACAATACTTGCTGCAGGAGGCTTTATTTTACAATTAATGCCTGGAGCTGAAGAAGAGACTATTTCAGCTCTTGAGAATCGTCTAAAAAGTATTCCCCCAATATCAAAATTAATTCAGCAGGGATTGACTCCAGAGGAAATTTTATCAGAGCTGCTTGGGGATGACATGAAGATTCTCGAAAAATTACCAGTTTCCTTTACTTGTACATGTTCTAAGGAAAGGTTTGCTGATGCAATTATTGGGCTGGGCGCTGAGGAAATTCAGGATATGATTGATACAGAAGGCAAGGCAGAGGCACAATGCCATTTTTGTAATGAGAAATATCATTACTCTAAAGAAGAGTTAGAGGAATTAAAACAAGAGGCAAAGTAAGCGGAGGAGAACATTGAAGAGGGAGAAACTTTGGATTGTTATTGCCGGTCTTATTTTACTGAATTGTATTACGGCGGCCTTACTTATTAAAAATGATCATATCGATGGCTCGGAAGCTGTAGCTACCGTCGGCAAAGAGAAAGTTACTAGGCAGGACTGGCTCAGTGAAATGGAATCGAGATACGGCAAGGAAACGTTAGAGGACCTTATTGATCAGAAGGTAATCGAATCAGCTGGGAAAAAGTATGGTATTAAGGTTTCGAAAAAGGCCGTTGAGCGCGAGATGAAGATGATTAAGACGATGTATGGCTCATCTGGAGGCTATCAGTCAGCAGATGAAGAAAAGTGGCTTCAGCAAATCCAAAATAACCTAATCCTTGAAGAATTAATGACAAAAGATGTGAAGGTATCTGAAAAGGAAATGAAAAAGTATTATGAGGAGCACACCAATCTTTTTCATTTGCCTGATTCCTATCATATTTCAAAGATCGTTGTTTTAACAAAGGAGGAAGCGGAGCAGACGGAAAAAGAGCTAAAAAACGGCTCTAGCTTTTCGGTATTGGCCATGGAACGCTCAATAGACGAATTCACTGCCTACCGTGGTGGAGACAGCGGATTTATCTCGGAAAAAGGCGGACAGTACTCAAAGGATTTTATTGCAAACATAAAAAATGTAAAACCAGGGAGTTGGAGTAAGCCGATTAAGGTTGATAAAGGATATGCCATTGTCATGGTTCATGAGCATGTTAAAGGCGAGAATTATTCCTTCAAAGAAGTAAAGGACCAAATCCGCAGGCAAATTGCGCTTGAACAAATGGGGACTCCCGTATCGGCTAAACCTTTTTGGCAAGAGACTGATGTTGAATGGTTTTATGGAAATAAAGAATAAAGCTAAATAGGATAGGAAGTATATTCCTGTCCTATTTTTTGATTTTTCGAGAGTAAAAAGCATCGGGTGGGGTACTTTAAAAAAGTATGGGCAAAAGGCATATTTGATGAAAAAAAGAAAACATTTACATCAAAATAATTGACTTTTTAGGCTGACATCTGATAAATTAAAATAAAACCAATAAAAATACTCGGATTAAGAGGTGGATATAATGGGACGTGTAGCAAATTCAATTTCCGAACTAGTTGGTCAGACACCTATTGTAAAATTAAATAGAATGGTTGATGAGAATAGCGCAGATGTTTATGTAAAGCTTGAATATATGAACCCAGGCAGCAGTGTTAAGGACAGAATTGCCTTGGCAATGATCGAAGCTGCAGAAGCAAGCGGGGACTTGAAGGAAGGTTCTACAATTATTGAGCCTACAAGCGGAAATACAGGGATTGGCTTGGCAATGATCGCTGCTGCAAAGGGATATAAAGCTATCTTAGTTATGCCTGATACCATGAGCATGGAGCGTCGTTCGCTTCTTCGTGCCTATGGTGCAGACCTTGTATTAACACCTGGACCAGAGGGAATGAATGGGGCAGTCCGCAAGGCGGAAGAATTGGCAAAGGAAAATGGCTATTTTATGCCACAGCAATTTGAAAACCCTGCTAACCCGGAAATTCATCGCCGCACAACAGGAGTAGAAATTGCAGAGCAGATGGAACAGCTAGGTCTAGATGCATTTGTTGCAGGTATTGGAACTGGGGGAACAATCACAGGTGCTGGTGAAGTTCTTCGCGAGAAATTTAACAATATCAAAATTTATGCAGTAGAACCATCTGATTCACCAATCCTTTCTGGCGGTAAGCCTGGCCCTCATAAAATCCAGGGACTTGGTGCCAATTTTGTACCTAAGGTCTTAAATACAGAAGTTTACGATGAGGTAATTAAAGTTACAAATGATCAAGCTTTTGAATATTCCCGCCGTGCCGGAAAAGAGGAAGGAATCCTTTGCGGTATTTCTTCCGGGGCAGCTATTTGTGCGGCTTTGAAAGTAGCAAAGGAACTTGGAAAGGGAAAGAAAGTTCTTGCTATTATTCCGGATAATGGAGAACGCTATTTAAGTACTGTGTTGTATCAGTTTGAAGAATAATATGCCTTAAGTGAAGCAATAGCCTTGGCTATTGCTTTTTTTATTTTAAATAAAAGCATTTATCATGTATCATGATAGGGTAAAAGACTATTAAAGGACGGGTAAGATGATGAAAAGTACTATTCAGTGCGGACAATATACATTGGATTTTCAAAATAGAACACTTGTGATGGGAATATTAAATGCTACACCTGACTCTTTCTCAGATGGAGGAAAATATAACCGTGTTGACCAGGCAGTGGAGCGGGCTATTCAATTGGTTGAAGCTGGCGCTGATATTATTGATATTGGCGGAGAGTCAACTCGCCCGGGATTTGCAAAGATTTCTGCAGATGAGGAATTAGAAAGAATCGTCCCGGTTATTGAGGCGATTGCCAAAGAGGTAAAGGTGCCGATATCTATTGATACCTATAAGGCAGAAACAGCAAGACAAGCGATCAAAGCTGGCGGTCATATTATTAATGACATCTGGGGTGCAAAAGCAGACCCAGAGATGGCAAATGTCGCAGCTGATCTTCAGGTGCCGATCATATTAACACATAATCGCGAAGATCGTAATTACTCAAGCTTTTTTCGGGATGTAATGAATGATTTATACGAAAGTATCATGCTTGTAAAAAACGCTGGAGTCCAGGACAAGAATATTATACTAGACCCCGGCATTGGGTTTGCCAAAGATCTAAACGAAAATCTTGAAATGATGAGGCAATTAGACAAGCTTGTTGCCATGGGCTATCCGGTTCTTCTTGGAACATCCCGCAAGTCAATGGTTGGCGGTGTTTTGAATCTGCCGGTTGAGGAACGCCTTGAAGGAACAGGGGCAACAGTATGCTATGGGATTCAAAAGGGATGTCAGATTATCCGGGTTCATGATGTAAAAGAAATGAAAAGAATGGCGGTCATGATGGATGCCATGCTCGGAAAGGGTGGCGAAATTGGATAAAATTATCTTGAATAAGATGTCCTTTTACGGATATCACGGGGTTTTTCCTGAAGAGACCCGTTTGGGCCAGCGTTTCCTAGTGGATCTGAGTATCGGAACAAATCTTAAGAAGGCTGGGGAAACAGATAACCTTGATAACTCAATCAATTATGGTGAAGTCTTTGAAATTTGCAAGAAAATTGTAGAGGGACAGCCGTACAAACTGATTGAGGCTGTAGCTGAAAATATTGCTAAGGACCTGCTTCACCGCTTTCTTAACATCTCTCAAGTCACGGTTACGGTCGTTAAGCCCGACCCGCCAATTAACGGCCATTATGATTCGGTAGCTGTAGAAATAACAAGGGGCAGATAAAAATATGGGCCAAACTGCGTATATCGCTTTAGGATCAAACATGGGAAACCGCTTTGAAAATTTACGCAAGGCAATTGAAAAGCTGAATCAAACTGCGGAGATAAAAGTGGTAAATACTTCATCTGTTTACGAGACAGACCCGGTTGGCTATGAAGAACAGGGTCAATTTTTAAATATGGTTTTAGAAGCAGAGACCACTCTTGAACCTTTTCAGCTCTTGAGTGCCTGTATGAAAATTGAACAGGAACTTGGAAGGAAAAGGGAAGTTAGGTGGGGTCCAAGAACGATGGACCTTGACATTTTGCTGTATAATCAAGAAAATATAAAATCAGAGATGTTAACCGTCCCACATCCTCGGATGCACGAAAGGGCATTTGTTATGGTACCCCTTATAGAAATACAGCCAAATATAATGCTGCCGGGGACAGATAGCCCTCTTCAAGCGGTTTTGGAGGACATTCCTGATAGAGAGGGAGTACGAATATGGAAGCGGAAAAATGGGGAAGACGTATTCGGGCTTTTCGAAAACTAAAAGGCTATACCCAAGAAAGTTTTGCGAAGGAACTCAAAGTGTCAGTCTCTATACTAGGCGAGATTGAAAGGGGAAACCGGATGCCTGGTCCAGATTTAGTGAAACAGGCAGCGGCAATTTTAAATATATCTATTGAAGATTTGACACCCCCTAAAGAACAGGAAGATTAGGTGCATAATAGGAGGTTAGCCAGTGTTTAAAATTGGTGATATAGAATTGAAGAACCGTGTTGTTCTTGCACCTATGGCAGGTGTATGCAACTCTGCTTTCCGCCTGACAGTAAAAGAATTCGGTGCGGGATTAGTCTGCGCTGAAATGGTTAGTGATAAAGGGATTATTTTAAAGAATGAAAAAACAATGAATATGCTGTATATCGATGAAAGGGAAAAGCCGCTTAGCCTTCAGATTTTTGGCGGCGAAAAGGAATCATTGGTAGAAGCAGCACAATTTGTTGATAAAAATACGAATGCAGATATTATTGATATTAATATGGGATGTCCCGTTCCGAAAATTACCAAGTGTGATGCAGGGGCAAAGTGGCTTCTCAATCCGGATAAAATTTATGAAATGGTAGCCGCTGTAACAGATGCTGTTGAAAAGCCTGTAACAGTAAAAATGCGCATGGGCTGGGATGAAGACCATATTTATGCTGTTAAGAATGCCCAAGCTATTGAACGAGCGGGTGGAAAAGCAGTTGCGCTACATGGAAGAACAAGGTTACAAATGTACGAAGGAAAAGCTAACTGGGACATTATCCGTGAAGTGAAGCAAAACATTAATATCCCATTAATCGGAAACGGCGATGTTGGAACACCGCAGGATGCAAAGCGCATGCTTGAGGAGACAGGCTGTGACGGCGTTATGATTGGTCGTGCGGCTTTGGGTAACCCATGGATGATCTATCGTACAGTCAAATATTTAGAAACCGGTATACTTATGGATGAGCCGCCAGTACGCGAAAAAATTGATGTTTGTATACTTCACCTTGACCGCTTGATTGCCCTAAAGAATGAATACATCGCTGTAAGGGAAATGCGCAAACATGCTGCCTGGTATCTTAAAGGCATTAAAGGCACTGCGAAAGTCCGTAACGAGGTTAACGAGTGTAATACAAGAGATGATTTAGTAACTCTTTTAAATGGGCTTGCTGAAGAAGCTGAGGATAGGGAAACAGCGCAGTCAGAAGCGGTTTAAATTTGACATAATCAAGTTCTTTCACTATAATACCTTTGGAAATAGAACTGCCAGTGGACATACTGGCAGTTTTTATTCTATATATCTTATATTTTTATGTCTGTAATAGGCTAATTGTGTAAAATAATATTAGTATCATTACTTTTTACATAAGAAAAATTGGAGATGATTATTGGTGAGTCAGAGTCATGAAGAATTAAATGACCAATTAATAGTTAGAAGAGAAAAGATGCAAACCCTTCGTAATATGGGAATAGATCCTTTCGGAAAACGTTTTGAACAATCGCACCAAACAGAGGAATTGCTCAAAGGTTACGGAGAAATTGAAAAGGAAGAACTGGAAGAAAAGAATATTTCTGTATCTATTGCTGGCCGAATTATGACAAAGCGCGGAAAAGGCAAAGCAGGATTTGCCCATATTCAGGATCTTACAGGGCAAATTCAAATCTATGTTCGCAAGGATAATGTCGGTGATGAAGCCTATGAAATTTTCGACTCTTTAGATCTTGGTGATATTGTTGGTGTATCAGGTGTTCTTTTCAAGACTAAGGTTGGTGAACTTTCTATTAAAGTTCAGGAATTTGTTATTCTTACAAAAGCTTTAAGGCCTCTGCCGGACAAATTCCATGGCCTGAAGGATGTAGAGCAGCGCTACCGCCAGCGTTACTTAGACTTAATCATGAGCGAGGATAGCAAGAAAACATTTGTAACAAGAAGCCGCATTATTAAATCCATGAGAAACTATCTAGATAGCCACGGTTATCTTGAAGTGGAAACACCTATGATGCATTCTATCGCAGGGGGCGCCGCAGCTCGTCCATTTATTACCCACCACAATGCTCTTGATATGGAGCTCTATATGCGTATAGCCATTGAGCTTCACTTAAAGCGCCTGATTGTCGGTGGCCTAGAAAAGGTTTATGAAATTGGCCGCGTTTTCCGCAATGAGGGTGTATCTACACGCCATAACCCTGAATTTACGATGATTGAACTTTATGAGGCATATGCTGATTACCGTGACATTATGTCTCTAACAGAAAACCTGATTGCTCATATTGCTGAAGAGGTACTGGGTACCACTTCTATTCAATATGGAGACTATGAAGTCGATCTCATGCCTGAGTGGAAGAGATTGCATATGGTAGATGCAATTAAAGAATATACAGGTGTTGACTTCTGGAAAGAGATGTCTGCAGAAGAAGCAAAAGCTTTAGCAAAAGAGCACGGTGTTGAAATTACAGAACATATGCTTTACGGCCATATCGTAAATGAATTTTTCGAACAAAAGGTCGAGGAAAAGTTAATTCAGCCCACGTTTATATACGGACATCCAGTAGAGATATCTCCTCTTGCCAAGAAAAATGAAGAAGATCCTCGTTTTACCGATAGATTTGAGCTATTTATCGTGGCGCGTGAGCATGCGAATGCTTTCACTGAACTTAACGATCCTATCGATCAAAGAGAACGCTTTGAGGCACAGCTTAAAGAACGTGAGCAGGGGAATGACGAGGCGCACGAAATGGATGAAGATTTTGTTGAGGCATTAGAATACGGGATGCCGCCAACTGGGGGATTAGGAATAGGAATAGACCGCCTAGTTATGCTATTAACAAACTCTCCTTCTATCCGGGATGTACTTTTATTCCCGTTAATGCGTCATCGCTAAGAATAATTTTATAAAGGATAAGGCATATTTTATATTGTGCCTTATCCTTTTTTATATCAAGCCGAAAACAGAGAGGGATTGGCAAAAATATCCTGAAAAAAATTATTGCAACCATAATAAAATGGTGGTATATTAATATCTGTTGTTAAGAAATGATTACTTTTATCTTAAAAAAGATAAAAAGTTATTGACTTAACGAAATGAATTTGGTATTATAAAAAAGTCGCTTTTGAGCGATGTTGATAACGACCTTAAAGTGGTTGCTATCTAAGATTTGCTCTTTGAAAACTGAACGAACAAAAACGTCAACGTTAATTTTTTGTCCCGCATGGGACTAAACAATGAGCTATATCAA
>NZ_JBXAFB010000025.1:0-34661 GCF_058792595.1 Cytobacillus sp. MT66 | reverse complement strand
TAAAATAAGAATACTTGGTTTTTAAGTAAAATGAAAACTACGGCATTTTTTTACCTTTATTCCACTAAGGTACCTCATATATACAGTATCCTCCAGTATAAATTACCTCCCATATAACACACAAATATAGAAAAATATATATTATGGAACTGATATTTTGACAACAGTTCTCTTTATTGATTCATCCCTTGTAATTGGTGGTAAATCATATTTATAACTAACATAATTGTTCATATAAGAAGTAAAGCCCAGAAATTAAGCATTTCGAGGCTTTTTTTGCAAAGTTTAATGGTTAATAGGTGATGGTTTATTTTAAAAGGAAAATAATCAATTGCAATAGGACAAGCACCGTTTCGTTAAAGGCGCCCATTTCTGTATGTTAAAGAAAATGAATAAGTCATTTTCCCTATAGGGCTATTCAAGTATTCGAATCAATTTAGGATTAATTAGTTGAATACTTATATAAAAAACAAAACTATGTGTTTAAAAGTAGCTTTATTATTTAATTTTTTAATGATTTGACACGTGAAAATAGCAAAATACATTTCAAAAAATGAGCAGTGATAGGCTACTACTGCTCTTCAGATAAGTTATAGTGTACTTTCTGCGAGCGATTTTAGTTCGCCATAAAACAACGACCAGAAGCCATGGCATCAGCTTTCGTTACGTGAACGGTACCATGTGGATGCTGAGGCGGCGCATAAATAGAGTAAAGTTTTAGCGGGATATTACCTGTATTGGTTACATTATGCCATTTACCAGCAGGTACCATAATGGCAAAGTTTTCATAGACTTTTTTTGCAAAATCTAAATTATCTTTACGATCCCCCATTTGAACAATCCCTTGACCTTGTTCAATACGCAAGAATTGATCAACTGTGGGGTGAATTTCTAAACCGATATCTTCTCCAACATTGATACTCATCAAGGTAACTTGCAAATGTCTTCCTGTCCATAAAGCGGTACGATACGTATTGTTTTGCTTCGTAGCCTCCTCTATATTAACGATAAACGGTTCTGGTCCATAATCTTTTAATTCAATTTTATCTTTGCTCTTAAATGATTTTAAAAAGGCCAATCGTTTAGCATGCTCCATTTCATCTGTGGAAGCACGTAGGAATACATCACCAACCGGTGAATTTTGCAAAAGCAAATAATCATTTCGATATTCTTCATAATTCGCTAATTCCGTTTCATAAGCTTTTTGCAGTCCTTCACGATAATTTCGAAAAGATACTTTCTCGATTTGGTACACAGGCTGTCTTCCAGTTATCGAAATATACAGATTTGTATGTTGCTGCCAATGTACCTTTTCGTCTTCTAAAATATTCAGAATGTCATTTTTATGCTTTTGATTTGGTGCTAAATTTACTAATCTGCTATATAAATCAATGGCTGAAGCTTCTCCTTTTATTCCGTCAAGTATTGCCTCAAATATTAGTCGATCCTTTCCTTGACTATTTCTTAACATCAAGTTTGAGTTATATATTGATGGGTTGACGTAATAAGGATATGGGTACGTGATTGGAACATTATACATTTTGGTCATTCCCTCATATTTTTATAAAATTATCATATTCCTATGTTTAGAGTTTGTGCTTTAATCCATAGTGCCTTAAGAAGGTCTCATTTGAAAAGAATTTACTCAGTTAATGGCCCGTTTGTTCAACAGGCAGGGATGGAGAGCACCATTCTCTCCATAAACTAAACTTTTTTAAATACCTCTGTATAAGCAACTAATTACTCACTAAGTTGTTTGTTATCACCTTCTAATTTCTTGGTCTTCCGTTTCAGTGATTCAATAAGGGCATCCTTTCCTCATTTATTTCTCGTTAATATTGTTTTAGTATAGGTGATTGTTGCTGCCTTAGCGCTTCAATCCGTTCAATGAATATCGGCATTGTTGATAGCGTTGTGCTTGCGTGCACTTGATTCATTTAAGACACTTCTAAAATTAATTTTTCCATAATGGCTTCATCACCAATTTTACAAATATAAAGTTGGTATCAATCGCTAATTCATCAAGGAATTCATAAAGGTACATCAAACAAGAACTAGATGATTAACTCCCCTCTATCTATTTCAACTGAATTGGTGTCTATTTTTATGATCAAAAATAAAGTCCTCTATAAAGAGCGATAGTGCTTCTACAATTCTCAAACCTTTTTAAATAGCCGTTTAATAAGCAGTCAATCTCGTATGTTAGTTTTTACCTTATAAATCTACAC
Source organism: Cytobacillus sp. MT66 (assembly GCF_058792595.1). Lineage (NCBI taxonomy): Bacteria > Bacillati > Bacillota > Bacilli > Caryophanales > Bacillaceae > Cytobacillus > Cytobacillus sp. MT66. The sequence continues at coordinate 32,433 of NZ_JBXAFB010000025.1, read as the reverse complement.
AGCTAACTCGTTTCCTTTGCGTATCCAATGAACTCTTTAATATTGTCAAACCGGGGGTCATCCCGTTTTACGACAATAAGTTCGGAATCTTCATGGTGACTGATATTAAATTAAAAACTGTCCAAATTTTCTTTTCTATTGGCAGTAGGATTTATTAACCAGTAAAGATATTTGGAGAGACCATATAACCAAACGTATATCCATCGGGTTCGCTGTTTGCTAATTCACCCCTACCAATCCAACCTTCACCTTTTTGACACAATACACCCAAGAGAATTAAAAATGAAGGCAAAAAAACCACCCACGATGTTGTGAGGGGTCTCATTGTGTTTATATGTATTTATAAAGTTTGTTGATGTCAATGAAAAAACGTGTTAAGAATCGAAAAAGAAAGCTTGTATGTACCTGTGAAATACTCAAATCGTTATTATTTTCACCCAACTGATTCTGGCTTTCGTTACATCCTGATCCTATTCCGATAACCGTTAATACTAAAAGACCGATCTTTAATTGTTTTATTTTATATATCATGAATAATCACCTTTGTGTTTCATCCATTATTGAGAGAGTAAAAAGGTTGGTTTACTCGACCAACCTTTTTTTGTCTTTTAATTATTGTTGTTTGTATTGAGGTTCTTCTTGTTCGATTTGTTTAACGCGAGGTTCAAGGCTTTTTAGAACGGATTGGGTTTGTTTAGCAGCATCTTGGTAAAGCTGCTTAGCTTGTTCATTTTCCGTACCAAGAGCAAATGTTTCAAAGCTAGCCTGCGCACTTTTCAATCCCGCTAGAGCTGTCTTAACATCATTTATTACTGTCATTGAATAACGACTCCTTTAATGTTTTTAATAACCTTTGTTAGAATGATGAAAAATGGTTTTCTTTATAATTCAAATGTAATCCATATTTTTTTCTAAAAATAATATTATGAAGTAAGGTTTGAAAACTAAATTAATATCCTTTTTCTCTTAATAAATAAAATATCCGTTTAATCCAAACGGTTGCTATATTTGATTCCAAATTCTCTTTAAATCTAATGGTACGAATACTTTATCCCCACGTATCTCCCTATGTATAATGGGATGTGAAAAGCATTGATCTAAACTTAACCCTTCTTCTTTTTTATGCCTAGCTCTTTTGAAGTCTTCGGGTAATCGCATAACAATTGCTCCTTTTTATTTTTAAAAACCTCTAATCTATCTAAGGATGTTTTTATTGGTAACAAATGAATCAACACATAAAAATTTTTGGCGACATAAAGCTTCAGAATTGTACAAACGTGTGATTCAGTTATTTATTTTTTAAGACTGGGCATGTTGGTTTTTTTGTCTTACTTGTTGTGCATTATTTTGGCTTGCGAACTCAGTACCGTATTGACCTTGTGACACTTGCGTACTGCCTTGGGAAGCTTGGTTTCCGTCATGAGCATATTGTGGTTCTTCTTGTTCGATTTGTTGAACGCGTGGTTCAACGCTTTGTAAAACAGATTGGGTTTGTTTAGCAGCATCTTGGTAAAGCTGCTTCGCTTGTTCATTATCTGTACTAAGAGCAAATGTTTCAAAGCTAGCTTGAGCGCTTTTTAATCCGGCTAAAGCTGTTTTAACGTCATTTATGACTGTCATGAATAACACCTCCTATTATTTTTTTTTGAAACCTTTCTTAGAATGTTTGAAGATAGAAATATTTATTCATACAAAGTTTTTAAAATTCGAATTATATTTTTATTATATTTTCGGAAAAAATACTCTTGGCAAAAAAATCAAGGAAGAGAGAATAGGGTAAATTTGACGGTTGTACTTTTGTAAAAGCTGATTAAAGTACAATTGTTTTACAATTCGAGGGGGATTTTCCTTTTCGAGAAGCAAGACTGGTATGCTTATTTAGAAATGGAGTATTGATGCAGTTTGTATTTTTCATAAAATTAAAAAAGAGGTAGACGGAGTATGTATAAGGACTATCCTGAAACGATTTATATGGACCAAAACCACGAGCAAGGTATAAGCAATTTAATAAAAATATAAATCAGTATTTTTCCAATCCTATTATACATAAGGAAATTAATGGTGATAAAATATATGTTGCCTTGGACCTAGACAGAATCTGGAATAGGATAAATTAATATTTAGTTTAGCCACAAATACTCCCCACCTGCGTATAGGTGGGGAGTATTTAATGCTATCTAAAGGTGGGGGGGTCTTTAAAACTAAAATACCTGCATATTTTTGACCGCTGTGTGGCAATCTACCCAAGTGATTACAACATTGTTAACAAGGAGGAAACATCATGCAACAAATGCAGACGGGTATGAATAATCAACAAGCACAAGCTTTAATGACACAACCGCCTGAAATAATGTCAACAAAGGATCATCTCTATGTAAAGGATATGTTAAGCTGGAATTTACTTGCGATGAAGAAAATGCATTTTTTCGCTCAACAATGTCAAAATCCCGAAGTAAGAGCAGCACTTGAACAAGCTGGACAAATGCATGATCGACACTATCGACAGCTGCTTCAACAGATGCAACAGTATGTAACTCAACCTTCACAAAATATGAATCAATAAGGAGGAAACTATAGTGGAAAATAATACTCCAAACAGGATTAAAAATCCTGAAACACCAGTCCCTAAGACGCCGCAAATGAACGATAGAGATTTTCTAAACGATGCCTTAACTACGGAAAAATATATATCTTCCTCATACTCGACTGCATTAAAAGAAGCTAGCCATGAATCGTTGTATCGTACAATAGCGTCTGTTTCCCAAGAAACAGACGACTGTCACCGCAATCTATATAACTTAATGTTTAAAAACGGATGGTACGGTTTGGAAAAAGAAACTCCACAAACTATTCAACAATCGGTTCAGCAATTTTCTAACTACATGCAAAGTCAAGATCCATATAGAGGTAATGTAATACAATAAAAGAACACGTGTTCAAGAAGAATAAACTCAAGGTAAAACAACAATAGTTATGCGAGACAAAAGGTTGGTTAGTTGTTAACCAACCTAGAAAATAATTTAGAATTTACAACAATCGAAAGGGCGGCGGTAAGATGAATCTTAAGTGGATGAAACTTTTATCAACGGTTTTTCTTTCAATTTTCTTGTTATTAGGGTGTAATAATGGAGATGACGATAATAATCCACCACCGGAGGATGTAACTCCAGGGACAGAGGAACCAATTGAAGATCCTATCGACGCAACAGATTCAGATACTATTGATCAACATAATGTCACCCCTGATACAGAAGAACCAATTGAAGATCCTATCGACGCAACAGATCCAGATACTATTGATGAACATAATGTCACCCCTGATACAGAAGAATCAATTGAAGATCCTGAAGACGCAACAGATCCAGATACTATTGATGAATAAGTTTATACACCGTTTGTTCTCAAACGGTGTTCTTTATGTATCAAGATTCAAGGATGTTAATAAGAAATTTAATACTTATATTGCAACATTTTCTAATAATAAATTTATAGAGGTGTCTCATGACAAAATTACGAAAGTCTTTATTGGTTACTGTTTTCGTACTTATTCTTCTATCTTAGGGTTATTATTCATAGTACCAAATACAAGAAACAAAGAGAATCCCGAAAATAAAACAGTTGCTGTCAAAAACAAATTTAATCCCCCTATAACCAATGTCCAAAATGTTGAAAACGAATAAAATGTTCTTCAAATAAACAGCCTTTCCATGGGTCAAACCATCAAGAATCAATTTAAAAATGACACCTTCCGTTTTTCTAATTAAACACAATGAAAAAACTGAGAGTCATTATATTAAGAAAGAAGTAAACGTTACATTCAAGACTCTTCCCTCAACAAAGGAAATAAAAAGGATAACACAGGAGATAAATGGCACTATCATTAAAAAGCTAAATTCTACGATTGTTTTTCGTTCTAATACGCTTTCGACCAAGGAACTTATTGAATATTTTAACAGACAGGCTATGGTTGAATTTGCTGAACCCAATTATCTTTATCTGCAAAATCAAATTGGACTTCCTAATGATTTGCTATATAGAGAACAATACCAATGGAACTTATCGGCAATTCAAGCAGAAGCAGGCTGGGATATCACCAAAGGGGATGAACATATCATTATTGCTGTTATAGACACTGGCGTTGATCTGGACCATCCTGATTTGAGAAGACGAATTACAAATGGTTATAATGTACTGTTGAATAATAATTTCCCTGATGATGACAACGGACATGGCACCCATGCAGCAGGAATCATTGCATCGGAAACAAACAACCATGAAGGTGTTGCAGGCATCACTTGGTATAACAAAATAATGCCTATAAAAGCAATGGGTGCCGAAGGGCATGGGACGACCTTTGATATAGCAAAAGGGATTATTTGGGCAGTGGACCATGGAGCAAATGTCATTAATATGAGTTTAGGCAATTATCAGCCTTCTTCTCTTTTGAAAGAGGCAATCGATTATGCATACAATAAAAATGTAGTCATGATTTCTGCAGCAGCCTCCAATGCGTTTGAGGATGTGTATGTTGTATAATATAGATTGACGAGCATTGGGACTAAAATACAGATAAGAAAAATCGAAAAGATTTTAAAAAATAGATTGTTCCTAAACATTATTTTTTTCATTGCAGGCTCCTAACATATTTTTATGGGGGATACTACTCCGAGCGGATGGTTACTTTTTCTGATCGTGAACCTCATCCCCAAACACTTGTGCTTTTGGAAGATACTTCTCTTAACTTAAATACGTCTAAATATCGCTAGGAAACAACTTCTCTGTCTTTATTGCCAAATGGAGACTAATGAGTGAAGATAAGGTTTGTTGATTTCTTAATGCCAATTCAGGGACTTTTGCCTGGCGCTATAAGATGATAATTTTTTTGGCTTATTTTTAGTTCCTCTTTGATTTGTTTTTTTCTGTAATATCCACACTAGAGCCAATGACCTCTATCACCACATCCCCTCTTTTTATCGGGCGCAAAGAAGTAATATAATGAATCCCGTTAACAAATTAACAAATCCTTCATAAACAACATTTTCTTCACCCTCCCAGGCTAACTGCTAGTGTGTAAGTTTTTCCTTTATTTCATTTTCAGGGAGGAAATCTCTTAGCTCTCTTCCTACTACTTTCTCAGGAATTATCCCCATTTGATAAACTAGTTGGCCATCACAAAGAGTATGAATAAATTTCCCTTTCTTTTTAACATATTTAAATATCATTCCTTGTTGCTGTCTGATAGTAATAGCTAGTTCTTGTCTGGCAATTTCTAATTCCATTTCAAGCCATTCGTTTTTAATTTCTTTGTGAATCCCTGACATGGATAATATTTGTTCAATTTCATAGTATTTTTGTATGACCTTATCCGGTGGCAGGGGTTTACTAAAAAGATAGCCTTGGGCGCCATCACAATGATTTCTCTGAAGGAAAATCAGATGATCCTTTAACTCCACCCCTTCTGCCACCACTTTCATTTGGAGCTGATGGGCCATTTGAATAATGGTTTTAACAATGGCTACATCCGTAGAATCTTGGGTAGCACTTCTTACAAACGATTGGTCAATTTTCAAAACATCAGTGGGAAAGCGCCTTAAATAATTAAGAGAGCTATACCCTGTACCGAAATCATCCAAACTAATTTGCACACCTAAACTTTTCAATTCGTTTAGAACCTTTAACCCTTGTGGAATATCCATTAACGTACTTTCTGTGATCTCGAGTTCCAGATACTCAGAATCAAGTTCTGTTTTTGCTAAAATCGTTTCTACTTTTTTAGCTAAATTAGGCTGATAAAGCTGGCGCGCAAAGATTAACGGAAATAATGAAAGGAGGTAGGCCTGCCTCCTGCCAATCTTTATTTTGTCTTCAAGCCTCTTCTAAAACCCACTCACCGATGGAAAGAATCAAACCTGTTTCTTTAGCAAGTGGAATAAAGTCAGCAGGTGAAATTATCCCTTTTTCTGGATGATTCCAACGAATGAGCGCTTCCATTCCAATAATCTCCCCGGTGAAAATATCTAACTTAGGCTGATAATGAAGGAAAAGCTCATTATTTTCTAATGCTTTATGTAGGTGAATTTCGACTTCTAATTTTTCATGAAGGTTTTCGGACTGTCTAGAGTGATAAAGTTGATAACTGTTTTTTCCGTTAGCTTTTGCGGAGTACATGGCTACATCAGCCTTTGTAATTAGAGTGTCAACATCTTTCCCATCATTAGGGTAAAAACTGACACCTATGCTGGGCGAGGTATAGATTTCATAGCGATCAATGATGAATGGTTCGTCAAAGCATGTAAGAATCTTTTCCATGATATCTAGTACCTCTTGACGATTTAGATTGATTAGGGATACAAAAAATTCATCCCCTCCATTTCTCGCAACAGTATCAGCCAACTTTAGGCAATCCATTAATCTATTAGAGACCTCTTTAATTAACAGGTCCCCGATTATATGGCCTAACGAGTCGTTAATGACTTTAAACCGGTCCAAATCAAAGAACAATACAGCTGCATTCTTAGTCGTTTCTTTTTCCAAGGTATCCTTTAAATGATTAAAAAAATGATGACGATTAGATAATCCCGTTAATGCATCATGGTTATCCATACAATCAATTGTTTCATCCACCCCATTAAGATCCTTTTTTACTACCACATGGCATCATCCTCTATTTTCCATTTTCCGAAATTTTAACAAACAAAAAAGACTAAGCGAATTGATTAGTCTCTGAAGATTATTGCTAACTGGCTAGCATGATCCGACCTTGATCGAAGCCCCTATAGTTTTGTGTCTTTACCTTTGACTAATTTATGAAATTAAAGTAATAATTGTTCGAGCTCCATTTACCAATACAGGTGAAGGTTACTATAGGACAGACCGATTTTACATCTTATAAATACAACTTTCGATTTATTTCGATTGGTTTTGCAAGTGGTAATCCGCTATATTAGCGTTTTTGCGTACATATTGATTATGCATATGTCGAATAGTAAAATGGCAAAAGCTACACCCTTTTTGAATCCGATTCAGCTCATGACTAAAGTCATGAGTGTTCCCGGCTACGTTATAATAAAGTAATTGAAAGAATAAAAAAGCTTTGGCTTAAGCCACCGAAATTCATCTCCCACCTACTCATTGGGCTTTCACATTCCTTGAGGATGGGAGACTCCTTCATGAATCCGTTAAGGAAAGGTTAAAGTTGCTACGCTATGTAAGAAAGTAGCGGCCTAACCTTAATCACCTTTCCTACCTAATTCATGCTAATACAGGAGAATTCAAACTACTAATATCCGCTTTCTGTTGACTAATTTTCAAAAGGACCATAGTAATATCGTCTCTCTGTGGAACTTCAGAAGTAAATTCATTAATCGAGTTCATAACGTATTTTTCAATTTCACCTACATCTTTGTCTTGATGTAAAATCAATGTTTCCTTTAGTCGATCAATCTGATATTGTTCCCCTTCGTTATTTTGAGCTTCTATAATGCCATCAGTATAAAAAAACACCATATCCGATTCTTCTAATTTGATAGATTGCTCTTTGTACACTTGATTCGCTAACCCCCCAACCATAATCCCTTTTATCTTTGGAAGATCTAAGATGGTCCGACTGTTTCCCTTTAGTAGAAGGGGGAGATGATGTCCAGCATTGGCATAACTGAAAATACCAGTCTTTGGGTCCCAATCCGCACAAAATAGGGTAACAAATGATTTTAAGGTACGCAAATCATTGTGCAACGCCTGGTTCATGGCTGTTAAGGTTTCTCCGGGGCCTTTAGTACTTTCTGCAGCACTTCGAAAAGCCCCTCTGGTCAAAATCATTAACATAGCTGCTGGAATTCCTTTCCCCATCACATCGCCAATGACAATGCGAACTTTCCCATTCACTAGTGGATAAAAGTCATAATAGTCCCCGCCAATTAATCTAGCAGGAAGAGAATTTCCGCAGAGTTTCCCGCCATCTACCTCGGGAGCTCTTCCATTTAATAACGAGGTTTGAATATTTCTAGCCAGGTTAATTTCTCTTTCTAGTGTTTTATCCACGTTATTCCTATTGTCTGAATCATTAGTGATATTGTAGGTAAACTGCTCAAAGAACATTAGGCATCCCCCTTTTGGATTGTGTCTAATATCTGATAAATCCCTACAATCTCTAGAATTTCTTTTGTCATGTCATTAACACCTTGCAGTTCTACGCTAAAGTTCTTCTCCTGTGATAAGAAAATAGCATTCATAATGGAACCAATTCCTGTCGAATCAATAAATTCTAATTCACTAAAATCGAATACTAATACGTCAATATCCTCAATTTCCTCTAAATAAGGATCAATACTACTACTTGTCGAGATATCTAAATCACCATTTAATTTTAATGTCATTTTTGATCCTTGTATTTCTTTGTTGACATTTAATTCCACTAACATCCCCTCCCTATTTATCAAGTTTGAATTGACTAATTTGTTCCAATAATGTATTGGATATCTCTGATAGTTCACTAGATTGTCCATATAAGGATTTAAGCAAGTCAGCTAATGTTATTGTTGTATCAGTAGTGGATGAGGTTCTTTCTTTGGCAACCTCTCTCATTCGTTCCAGTTTGCTGATCACCTTTTGTACGTTTTCGTTTTGTTGATAAGGAGTTAATACCTCTTCAGTCCTATCAATAAATTCCATAATTTCATATAATTGTTCCCTTGCCTTCATTGTGGTTTCTGTAGATATTTGATAGATTGTTTCTACAGAATTGGATGCCTCGTCCTTTAAATGAACGGAAAGTTCCATAGTTTTGATCGCTTGTTTACGTGTCTCGTTTACCAGATAATTTAATTTACGTGCCATGTTATTCACACTTTCAGAAAGTAAGCCTAATTCGCTTCCATCATGAACCTGGCTTTGTGCGGTTAAATCCCCGTTTTCTAATAAACTGATTTGGTCTTTAATCTTCCGAATGCTCTCATAAATTTTATTAAATAGGCCATAGATTAAGAAGAATATACTTACAACTGCAGCTATCCCTGTTCCACCTAGAATGAAAGATTGGGTTACCAATGGCTTTGTCATTTTTGTATAATCAAAGGCTATATGAAGAACTTGACCATTTTCTTGCGGTAAATATAATTTTAGAACCTTCTCTCCATTGATTGTTTCCCTTACAGTCCTTTTGGTAGGATTTTCAATCATTCCTGTAATCACCTTTAGGTCCTGTTTAGTTTGATATTGAAAATCTCCATAGACTACTTTTTTAACCGGTGGCCAATATTGGCTTTCTAATTCAGGATTTTGAAAGACCTTTGGATCTAATACGGAAATATCCACCACAAAGGGATTTTCCTTTTCCATTTGAGAAATCCATGAATCAGGACCTACTCTTTGAGTAAATTTATAGACTTCATCCGCTTCAATAAATGGATCTATAATATAGTTCGTTCCTTTGGGGTGATAGTAACCATATTTAAAAAATAAATCTTCCGCATCATAAACTTCTGACCTTACGACTGGCATGACAACCAATCCTTCAGCCGAATATACACCCTCTACCTCAATAGCTTTATCTTCAAACATTTGGACAAAATTTGCGTAAATCCAATCTCCAACATTTCTAGAGCTCCATCCTATTTCTTTTGGGTCTGTGGATTTAACAATCACAATATCATTATCTTTTTCGGCTAGAATAGATAGGCCGGCGAGACCCAATTCGTCTCTAATTTTTAATAGTTCCTCTACCGTAATATTTTCATGATCCTTTTTATTCAGCATAAATCCAATATGTTTCAAGTATCCTTCCATCTTTAAATCGATTTGGTGTTCGATACTTTTAGTTGCCAAATCCGTTTCTTCTATCCCTTGGTTCACACTTTGAGCAATAATAGCCGTTTGAGTGTTTATGTCATAATCAATTTTCTTATTCATCGTGTACAGCTGAATACCGGCTGATAGTATTGAAATAACTAATAGAATCGCTATAATTCTGGTTAAAAACTGTTTTCTTAGCGATATGTTTTTCCTTAACAAGAGAGAGTCCTCCTTAATCCTATTTGATCGGTTCTGTGATAGCTCTTTTCCGGAGACTCACCTTATCAACTTTTCCTTGTACCATTGGAAATTCCTCTATAAACCGAATTTGATCTGGAAATTTATAGCGTGCTATACGATCTTTGCAATACTCATATAAATTTTGTACTGTTAGTTCATTCTTTTTTTGAATGAATGCGACAATTTGTTCACCATAAACAGCGTGAGGGACTCCTACAACTATAGCCTTTTGTACATTGGGATGATTACCGAGAAAACCTTCTATTTCTCCTGGGATAACTTGTTGCCCACCTTTTTTAATCATGTCCTTTATACGTCCTACCAGTTCAATTTTTCCATCTGCTGTTTGCCTTCCTAAATCTCCTGAATAAAACCATCCATCTTTATATACTTCAGATGTTAAGTCAGGACGCTTATAGTAACCTAAAAATGGATCATCGCACTGAAATAAAATCTCCCCGTATCCTTCTTCGGAAGGCGATTTTAATTTATACTTCAGATTTGGAAGCAGTGCCCAATCCATCCCTTCACGAATATCGCTTTCTGTATACATGATAGCTCCTAATTCAGACGATCCCAAAAAGCTCATCATTTTGGCTTTTAAATTAGAATACGATTGGAGGAAGTCATCGGAAATAGCTTCTCCAGCGAAACAAATGAGCTCCATCTGTTCCAAAGCAGGTTTATCTGCTAATTTAGCAATCATATCAAATGCTTTAAAAAGTGAAGGTGAGGAAACCACTTTTTTACTCGGCTGCCTTTCATATAATTGGACTACTTCTTGCATTGTAAGGTTTTCTGTGAATACAAGATGATATTGCGTATGTAAACTTGAAAGGAGCCAGACAACACCAAACACACCAGAAATTTGCCCCATAACAAAGAGCTTGTCGTTTTTATCTAAATTCATACCTGCCTTAACCCCTGCGTTTGCACGATTAATAAAACCTAAATCGAGAATAACTCCTTTTGGTACACCTGTACTTCCGGATGTACAGGCAATGAGTTGGGCACCTGTTTCATCTAAAGGTTTTTTCTCTCCATTAAGAAACAGCTTATTCCACAACATGGCACCCTGATGTTCAAAAATAACGGTTTCTTTTTTCGTTGGAACCGCCCAATTGTGGATTGCCTGACTGAAATTAAAAGAGTTATGCATGGTTTCAGTAAAAATAATATGAGGATCAATAAAATCCAAAACCTGTACTAAGTCTTCCTGTCTAAGATGTGGACTTAGCGGAATGACGACTCCCCCCAATTTACTAACTGATAAGATTAAAGTGGAGAAGTCATAAATCGATGCAACAATTAAGACAACTTTTTTCCCCTTAATCTCTCCGAGAGATTCATGTATCATCTGAGAATATTCATCAATACCATGCTGAATTTCACCATAGGTATAATCTCCGCTTTGTGTTGATAATATCGTCTGATTAAGCGGTGGGTTCTGATCAAAGATCCAATTATAAAAGTTACTCATAGTTTTACTTCCTCCCTTGTAAACATTTGGTACACTCCATAAACTGTTTCTAAATCTTGATTACTCTTAATCTTATAGGTTTCATTTCCGAGTCTTGAAGTAAGCTCTATTAGCAGATTTACCATTTGAAGGGAATCAAGATGTAACTCCTCCCGAAAAGATGAATCCTTTCTTAAATTTTCAACCGGTATCATTGTTATTTCGGATAGAATTTGGCGAAATTCTTCAAAATCCATTTATATGACTCCTTTCCTTTTCAAACCATGTCATTGCTCTCTGGCGAATTTCAGGGAGCTTATAATTACAGCAATGTCCCTCGTCAGGGTATTCCAAGAATTTTTTTCCCTCAGGTAGCATTTGAAATAACTGATACATGCTTTCATCCTTCACCATAACATCCTTTTTCCCATGTACTAATAAAACAGGACACTTCAAAGATAAGGTATGATAAGGCGGTATAATCTCTTCATCTGAAACAAACTGGACTCTTTCTGTAAAATAATCCGGCATTTTTACATCATTTGTTCGAAATGGTGGCGAGACTGCCACTGCCTTAGATACCAATGAATGACAACTTCCGTATATCGCCCAAGCGGCACCCGAGCTCGTTCCAAATAAATAGATGTTTTTATCAGGGAACAGCAAATGGGCATACTCGATAACGCCATCTACAAATCGTTGCCAACGCTTCACCGTTCCTTTAATTCCACCCATTGTATAGGTCTGTCCTTGTCCGGGACCATCAAAGCTAAACGTAATATAATCTTTTTCTGCAAAGTCCATTTCATAAGTGAAAAGTTCTTCTTTCGTAGAATCTAATGGGTTAATAATGACGATAACTTCCCTGGGATTACTAGGAATTCTAATCCTGCCATAGTAAAATTGCTCATCGATACCCAGTTCAACATTTTTTGTTTGTATAGGTGATAATTGATCAGCTTCTTTGACAACATCCAAACTTTTACTCAGCCAATCTCTTTTTTCTTCATTACGGTCAGGAATAAGCCATTGTATGAGCTGATAATAGAGAGCAGAAGTTCGATAAGCGATTTCAGCGTCTTTGGAAAAACCCCTTAGCTTTAATGTTTCAGCGTCTTTCATTCTTTTCTCCGCAAGATTTTTCCATCCCTGAACCCAGAGCTCCTTCGATAAATACGTCTTACGCAAAGCAGAAAGATCCTCTTTTCGAACTCCATGCACTAGCCATCGGTCCCAAAATCCATCAAATAAGTTTACTGTCAAAAGCGTCTTTTCAATTGTCCTATTAACCAACTGCATTTATCCGCCCTTCTTTCTCATCGCTTGACTCAAAGATTAATATCAGAGTTGACCCTTTAGGTGTGGTAAATAAGGCGATTTTTTTCGCCAGCTTCATCATGAGAGTAAAGCCTTGTCCTAAAGAATTCTTCGTAGAGTATCCTGTGCGTAAAATTTTATTTGGAAGATCATCAAGTGGAAATCCTGGCCCTTTATCCTCAATGACAAAAGTCATTTCTTTGGTTTGTTCATTTTCAAGGATGGTCATTTTTCCTTCCTCTGCATGCTTAATAGTGTTTGTAATGGCTTCCGATAAAACTAATAACCAGCTCATGACTGTCCCTTTATAAATATCCATTTCTTCGAAACATATTCTAGCCTCATTTCGGCATGCTGGGATATCCGAACTATCCTTAATTACTCCTTCGCAGAGTACATTTCCATCCCTATAATGTTCTATTTCTTCCCTAGTTATCAGTAAAAATTGACCCTGGGTGGCCGCTGCCAAGACATCACGATAAATTTTCCACTCCGCGTGTTTTTCACATTCTATCATTGGCTCCCTTGGCTTAGACAATGGAATAAATATTTCATCTTTATGAATCTCATAGGCCTTCAACATCGCATTTTGTAGATTCATATGGAGCTTTAATTTTTTAATTTTTTCTATCATATCTTCTTGTTGTTTATTCCAATCCAGCATTTGATCGGATAGAAAAAGAATGCATTCCTTCTTTTGTTCATCTCCTGTATCTTGCAGAAAGGATGATTGAGTGAGTGACCGATTAAAAAGTTGGTCCTGTTCCGCTATATCCAGTCCTAGATATTGTCCAATTTTCCTAGCTAGAAAACCCCTTTTCGTTCTAAAGATGGTTTCTTCGTAAGATAAATCTGGAGGTGGAGACAGCACCTCTGTAGGTTTGCTTTCAGCAGATTTTTTGAACTTACTAAAAAACTGTCTCAACTGGATTAATCCTCCTTACAAGATGCCACGAGGCGGCATGATGGTTATCTCATCAACAAATGCCCCTGCCGGTTGATTAATCAGAAACAGTAAATGGTTTGCTAAACTTTCAACTGGAATCATGTCATCCATATTAGGCTTGGGATCGATATTGTCCCAAAAACTGCTCTTGACTGAACCCGGAATCACCGCTGTCACTTGGACCCCTTTTCCACGCAATTCAGCTTGTAAGACTTTCGTTAACCCCATCAGGCCGAATTTTGAAGCTGAATACCCGCCGTTTCCAGGTAAAGCCATTGTCCCGGCAACTGAAACTAAATTGAGGATATGCCCACTCTGTTTTTCAGCCATGTACCTTCCAAACATCTTACAAGTTAGATAGGAGCCCCGTAAATTTACGTTGATCATTTGGTCAAAGTCTTCTGTTGAAGAATCAATCACACTTGAAAAAACACCCACTCCCGCTGCATTGATTAAGACATCGACGTTTCCAAAGTGCTGAATAGCTTTTTCATAAAAATCCTTAACCGATTCTTCACTGGTTACATCCAAAGGCATCTTCAAAACATTCTTATTAGAGTAGTAGGTGTTGCTTCTACTCCCTAAGACGACATTCCCGCCCAATTGTTCGATTGAGGCAGCAATAGCCTTCCCAATTCCCCTACTAGAGCCAGTAATGGCAATCGTTTTTCCTTTTAACGACATTTGGTTATCCATCAATCATTCCACCCCTGGACCGAAATACTCAAAATAGTTTTTTTCCGTTTCATACAAACCGATTTTGAAAAGGTTCGAAATTCTTGGTGAAAGTAAATCCCAAATCACAACTGCCACGTTTTCGGAGGTTGGATTCAAGTTTTCAAATTCTTCCGTATCCAAATTTAAATGTTTATGGTCAAATTTTTTCATGATCTCTTCGTCCACGATCTGATCCAATTCTGAAAGGTTCGCAATCATGCCAGTAACTGGGTCAGGTATTCCGCTTACAGTTACCTCTAAATAGTAGTTATGACCATGCCCATAAAGGTTATTGCACTTCCCAAAAAGGGCCACATTTTCTTCTTCGCTTAATTGACTACTATGTAAACGGTGTGCAGTGGAAAAATGATATTTTCTCGTTAATCGAACCATTTCAGCATTCTCCTTTTCTGAATATAAGAAATCATTTTCTCTTAGTTTGATTTTATGGAGTTCACAGCCATCTATTTTTCCATCTAAGGAATCCCATAGGTACGCCGTTATATTTTCAGTTGTCGGGACGTTTTCTTTAAAATAAGGATTTTCTTTATTTAAGAACTTCCCATCTAATTCCTTACGAACGAAGGACTTTACAACTTTATCGATATCCGTAATATTGACCACAATGCCTGACTTAGCGTCTAACGATCCTTTTACCATAACCTCTAGCGTATAATCGTGACCATGCCCATGAGGATTTGCACATAGGCCAAACACTTCTTGATTTTGCTTTTCGCTCCAATCGTCAATTCGATAGAAATGAGCAGCAGAGAAATACATTTTTCTTGAAAGATAGAGCATAGATTTTCCTCCTATTAATCTCTTAAAAGAGCCCTTTCAAATTCTTCCGTTAACGCAGCATCATCTTTGAATACACCCTTTTTTACTGTTGTCACCGTTGCACTTCCTGGTTTTTTCACACCCCTGGCACACATGCAAAGATGTTGTCCCTCTATACTGACAATCACACCTTTTGGTTTTAGGACATTCATTATTGCTTCTGCAGTTTGTTGTGTCATTCTTTCCTGGACCTGCGGACGTTTAGAGACTAATTCAACAAGGCGAGCAAATTTACTTAAACCTATTACTCTCCCATTTGGAATGTAACCAATGTGAGCCTTCCCGAAAAAAGGGATCAGATGATGTTCACAGAAGGTATAATAGTTAATATCCTTAACAACAACGATTCCTTCATATTGTTCCTCAAAGGTAGTCGTTAAAGCCGTTTCAGGAGGAACGCCTACTCCTGCAAAAACTTCTTTATACATTTTTGCCACACGTTTTGGTGTATCTAATAAACCCTCGCGATTTGGATCTTCCCCAATTAATTCTAAAATTCCGCGAACATGCTGCTCTACTAAGTCATTATTTAAATCAACTGCCATGTGAATTCCTCCAAATATGTTCTAAAAATAAAAAAACTCACCATAGGATTGGTAAGTGTACTTAACCAACCTTTTCGGTAACCCGGCGATCCTAGCATCCTTGCCTTAGACCCGTAGCTTTGCGTCCTTATTTTTCAATAAGTTTGCCATTATCGAAGATTAAATATTGTATTTACAGAAAAGTTGCCTTTTCTATTAAGATATCTTTCAATTGAACCAATTCGAAAATATCGTTAATAGGTTGTTGAATATTTTTTACCACGATTTGACTATTAGTCTCACTGCTTTTTACGGTTTCCACCAGATTAATAAACAATCCTATGCCAGTGGAATCTACAAATGGTACTTCATTAAAGTCAATTTCAACATTCTGGTACCCTGATAAAATAGGAATGACTTCCTCCTCTAGTATTTCAGTTACTTCTATATCTAAGTCACCCATAAAATAAATGGTGATTGTTTGCTCTTTTTCCTCAAGTTTATAAGAAAACATGATCAATTCTCCTTATAATTAAAAAATAATTCTTCCGTTTTCATCTAGGTGAGCATTTATATATCTACGATCTTCCTGGAAGGTATGTTTACTCTTACCAATTTGAATAACAGTTCCAACTCTAACAAAACCAATCTTAATGTTTTCGCTGCTTGGCACTATTATTTTACTTGTGACACCACTATCGGAACCTGATTCATTAATAGTTGCCCCCTGCCGAGCAAAGATCTCTCCTCCTCGGAAAACTCCTTTTACACTAACATGGCCGATAGCATGTATTTTGGAATTATAGCAACCTTGTCCGCGGATCACCACATCACCGCTCGAGAAAATCGTATTCCCTTGAGAATTCATCAGTTCAACCGTACATTCTTGTATTTCTTGGTTATATTTCTTAATTATTTGATCAATCTTGTCTGACAAACCCTTAATTTTTTCAAGGGAGTGAAGTTCGTTTGGAACCGCGGACATAAAACACATTCTTAGTTGTTCGATAAGAGATTCCCATTCAGTATCTAACAGGTTGGTTGATGTTTTTCCTAATTCTATAAGTTGATTAATAGACCGTACGAGGGTCTTGAACTTTTTGTCTACCAAAAGTTTGATAAGTGGGAATAACCCACTTTTGGAGTAATCTGTAATTTTAAAAGCTGGCATATTCATTAACTGGTGAATGGATGAAATCATCTTGTTCATTTGATCTTGGACAGTCGAAAAACAAGTAATAGTTTCAGAAGTATATATGTTTTGGTTACCACCTGAAATCACACTCCCAATCACATTACCCCGAATCATTATTCCACTTTTTCCAGAAATGGTGGCTGAGTACACATTTTTAAGTATGGTAGCTTCACCTTCAGCTTCTACGGCCATCCCTTCTTCAACATTCCCTCGAACCTCTATATCTCCCTTAAAACGAATATTTCCTGAATCCATATTAACGTCTGTGGGATGAGTGAGTTTTGGTAAAATGGATACCTTTACAATCAAACCACGTTGTTCAATAAGTGGCCTCCCTTCTGTAGTTGCCACAACCTTTGAATCATTTTCAATTAAAACAATCCCTGTCCCAGCGGTTATAATAAGGGGATAAACAGGTTTAGGAGGTATTGGCTCATTTGAAACATTAAAACCTGGTGTACCGGGAATAGGGGAACATACAGTGGCGATAACTTGCCCTTTTTGAACTGTCGGAAACACTTGTACTTCCCGAAAATCAACGGTCCCGTTTTTTCGCTCTTGAGGCCCTGTTTTCTTTTTTACATTTACCACAATTTCAATCTTCCCGTTTTCGCCCTCTTTTGGTTTAATGCCGCTAGCAATGATGAAATCTCCGGTTTCTTTAGTGTTAACTGCTTTTAAGATTTCCTCATAATTAAATCCATGTACCACACGTAAATTTTCTAGTTCGGATAAAATTTGTTTGTATTCTAAGGTATTTCTACTCTCAATATTTTTCGTTGCTTCGAGCTTAATATGATAATCCGGTTCGACATCTTTTATTTCATAGCTTTTTTTCATCCCTGGTTCTACATGTAAGATTACGTTTAATCGGTCAGCATCCTTCTGTATATTCCATTTAGTTTCTTTCGTTACTTCCTTAGTCTGTATTTCAAATACATCCGTGGATGCCACTACTGCCGTTCCCTCAACTACCTCATTATTTTTTTTTAATGTTATCCCTTTTCCGACTGTAATCGTTGGATAAAAAAGGGGAGAAGGTTTGCTGAAGATTCTTCCATCTTTTACCCAAACCTTTCCAGCTAGTTGATCGTCCTCTTCTTTGTTTATTACCGGTGTTGAAGCAGACTCAACCTCTTTTATGTTGTTTTGAGAAGGTATATCTATATGATTAACCATTTTTACCAATGCTTCATAACTATTGTCTATTTGGAAGATCTCACCAGAATCAAAAGAGTTGTTAACTATTAAAGATGAATTTATAGTTTCTTCTTTTCCATTTTCTTTTGTTTCATGGACTTTAGTTAATTTAACGATAGCTTGCTTTGAACCCAATCGCCAAAAACCTTTTGAGGCCTGTTGTACAATTTCAATAGATACTTCTTCTTTTATAGTTCCCAATAATTGCAAGCCGACTTCAACAGCCTCCTCTACATCTTTACCTCTCGATATAACGGTTTGACTCATTTTTCATTTAACCCTCCCTGCTATTTATAGAATTGAATTTTGGTAGATGGATTTGTCAGGCTTAACTTGGACATAGCCTTGGGTAATCGGAGCCATATTTACATTTTGTAACCTTTTACTTAATCCATACTCATTTTTCCCTTTTTTCATTAAGCATTTAGTGCTAAGTTCTGCTGATTTTTGGAAATCAAAGACTGTTATTTTAATAGCGGGCGACAGTTCAATCGTATAACAAAGAATAATCAGGTCCTAAAAATAATATTTTTCAACTCATCAAAATAATAATTAGAACATTTCTTAAAAACAAATGACAAACAAGCTGAAAATTCGACATAACTCAACAAAGGAATTATAACAAATTTTCCAGATTAATAGGTAAAAGGACTGTAAAATTTTAAATAAATAGGTAAAAAGTCCCCAAATTTCCACTCTATAGCGTTCAACTTTTATTTACTCCATAGAAGTAAAATTCTATCCTAATAAGTCGTGGTTGTAGCAAAGAGTATTCTGAACTTGCAGCATCATTTTATATGAAAAAATCCAACTTCAATTTATTCATTTTTTTTGTACCCATTTGTTAATGAGACTACAAAATTTGTCCCATCTTTTCATTGTTTATTAGAGTATGCACAACTCCTAATTTTAAAAAGGGTTCGCGTTAAAAATATTATTAGAATACACAAAAAGACTCTTCACAAGTTCGACAACTTACGAGAATCCCTTATTACTATGGTTTTAACTTTCGTTTTTTCACAGTGTTTTTATCTTACGAGACTTATTTAAACCACTAACTCGGCCTAATATAAACGCTCCCGCGGTTAAGCCGAAAACTGTATTGGTCTTTTTGTTTAAAACTTGATTAGCAACAAGTTTTAAATTTTGGGGTCTTTCAGCTAAGCGCCTCATGAAATAACCATACCAATCTTCCCCGAACGGTACATAGGTGCGGAAATTATAACCTTCTTTAGCTAATTCCAATTGAAGTTCTTTCCTAAATCCGTAGAGCATTTGGAATTCAAATTTTTCTTTAGGGATTCCATGTTCTTTAACAAAAGATTTGAACTTAATTAGTTTGATAAAATTAGCATCAATACTTTGCCTATCCTGAAAAGCATGTTCTTTAGATTCCTTATAAGCCCCTTTAACTATCCGAACCTAAAATAATGTTCGCCAAAAAGGTGCCTCTCCCAAGAAGTGCAATGGGCAAAGCACCTTTTTTTTACTAGTCCGGTTGTATATAATTATTTACTAGCTTCAGGATGAAAAAATTCTCAGAAAGTTCAGTCCCAAAATCTTTTCTATGTCTTCCTTCTTGTACCCTCTATTTGCCAATCCCTTAATCAATTGACCCAAGTTTCCATGTCCGTCAATCACGTCGAACGGTTTCCGAGGCATGCTGGCTAAGTCTTCCGAGGACACATATTTGAAAAAATCATCGCATAAATCGAGACCTATTCCGACATGATCAATGCCAACTAGCTGAACCATATAATCTAGATGATTAATCAACTGGTCCAGGTTACTGTTTTCGTCTTCTTCCGCAACAATGATACTGACCGCATTTATTCCGATAACACCGCCTTTGGAGGCAATGGCTTTCATTTGGGTATCCGTTAAATTGCGCATCGTATTCGAAAGAGCCCTTGCATTTGAATGGGAAGCAATAATAGGCTTTTTTGAAACTTTCATAACATCCCAAAAACCTTCATTATTCAAATGGGAAACATCAATCGTCATTCCCAGTTGTTCTGCTTCTTCAATTAACTGGACACCAAAAGATGTTATGCCTCCTTTCTTTCCTTCCCGTACCGGGCTAAAATGGCTTCCATCACCGACAGCATTTCTTCTGCTCCATACTAAGCCTATGTTGCGGACACCCAATTCATAGAATACCCTTAACAAGCTTAAGTCTGTCCCAATTGGCTCTGCACCCTCAAGAGAAAGCAGGAAACCGATTTTGCCTGATTTCCGGGCCAGCAGCATGTCTTCACTATTTTTACATATCATTAACTTATCTGGTGATTCCTGTACTTCTTCAAACAAAGCACTTACTTGATTCAAGGCTTTCCGCAGGGCCATTTCCGGTAAAAAACTACTATCAATAAAAATTGCTGCGATGATGATATTCACGCCACCCTGTTTAAAACGCGGCCAATAATCTGTTTCAATCACCTTCCTTTTTCCGCGTTCCCTTTGAATTGCCACATCCATCAATAAGTCGAAATGACCATCAATAATAAGAGTGTGATTTTTAATATGATCTATATATGTTGCAGTTTCTTCCATTCACTCGTCCTCCAAACAAAAAATTGAAATTCAATCTGTCAATCATAGTAAAAAGCTCTAGCATTAGTACTAGAGCTTTTACCATTTCAGCCAATCCTACACTAACTCATTTACTTCCATACGGGCTAAATCTCCTGCAGCTTTTACGCGAATACGGGTTGCATTGGCAGGCATGTAGGCAAGCGGAACATCTTCTATATCTACAATGACCAGGCTATCAGGATCTGCACCAGCATTGATTGCTTCCGACATAGCCTTTTCTTTAGCAAGTTTAAGTGCCTTTTCTCTTCCGATTTCAGCCAAGGCGTATACCTTTTCAATTTGTCCACTGACTTGGGAGATTGCTGCTCCGATGGCATTTGCTACTCCTGAATGTTCAGGACGAATGACCTCTGATGCACCTTTCAATTTCTTCGGTAGCAAGATGCTTCCTCCACCAACAAGGATTACCGGTACCGGTGCCGCACTTGTTTTCATTTTATCAATTGCTTCTTCAACAAGCTCGACCATTTTATCATAGACCTTATTTAATATCGTTTTATCAAGATGTGCTACCTTTGAAGAATCGCCAAGATTTACTTTGCCGAGTGCTACTGCAACATCAGTGGCGGTTAAAATGTCCCCTCCAAAAATAAGACTTTTTTTCGGCAACCGATATCCAACGCTGTCAGGTCCAACTGTGAAGCTGCCATCATCTTGAATTCTGATAATCGTTCCGCCACCAAGTCCAATGGAGATCAAATCTGGCATCCGGAAATTCGTGCGGGCTCCCCCAATCTCCACAGCCAGGGAGGATTCCCTAGGGAATGACTGAACCAGAACCCCGACATCAGACGTTGTACCGCCAACATCTACTACAATAGCATTTGAGTATTCGCTTAAATACGATGCACCGCGCAGTGAATTCGTTGGGCCACAAGCAATTGTGAAGATCGGATATTTCACCGCATACTCAACCGACATGAGGGTACCATCATTTTGTCCGAAAAAGACTTTAGCCTCAATACCTTCATTTTTTAGAGCATTGATAAATCCGTCCGCCGCTGTTTTAGCAACGTTGACAACTGCTGCATTTAGAATGGTTGCATTTTCCCTTTCAAGCAATCCTACTGATCCAATTTCCGAAGATAAGGAAATAGAAATATCATCTCCCAGCACTTCTTTCAAGATTTCATTTGCCCTATATTCATGAGTTTGCGAAACTGGAGAGAAAACAGAAGTGATAGCAATAGAATCGACTTTCCCTTTAATTTCCTCAGCGATTTGATATAAACGCTCTTCATCTAAAGGACTGATTTCACGTCCATCAAATTCATGTCCACCCCGGATCAGGTAAACATATTTTCCTAGTGCATCACGAAGGTCATCAGGCACTCCAATCAGCGGCTTAACCGCAAGAGTTGCAGGGGCTCCAATTCGGATTACGGCAATTTTATTTAGTCTTTTTCTTTCAACAATTGCATTTGTGCAGTGTGTTGTTCCCAGCATGGCATATTTGATTTCTTCACGCGGGACGTTTCCTTCTTTTATAATTTTTTTCATAGCTGTATAAATGCCCGTTGTCACATCTTCTGTAGTTGGTGATTTTGTTTCCGAAATAACTTTATTATCCTGATCTAAAAGTACAGCATCTGTATGGGTTCCCCCGACGTCAATTCCAATGCGATAAACACCCATTATACCGTCACTCCTTTTTTGGCTAGTTCTTCAACAGGGACATATTCTACATCATATCCAAAATACTTTGGTCCAACTGTTTCAATCCCTTTCTCAGTTCGCCACTTTGGATGGCAAGGCATTCCGATTATGACACATCTCGCACCGTATCTAATCCCCTCTGTAGTGATAGGTAAGCCAGTTTCTGCATCAAGGACAGCAATCAAGTCAGGTGTGACACAAAGCAGCCGCTGATCCGTCTGGGCAAGAAGATGTTCATTCTGAAATCGAACCTCAAGAGTCTCGCCTTTATACTTATTGATTCCCTCGAAGGTTGCCACTCCTCTTGCAAAACCTGTTTCTGTCTTCCGGTTAATATCACTGACTTTGCCGCGGAACAGTTCAAACCCATTAGCCTTTTTTAAGACTTCGTGTATCGGATCTGTATTATTTTCCTTAGCAAGCCGGATCGCTTTGCCAATTTCCTCTTCGAGCTTTAAGATATTACTAATTCCGCTTTCCTTAATATCTTTGCCGGCCATTGGATAGATGGCAATCATGGAAGATCCCCCCATTTCTATCGTTGTAGCCCGGGCAATTCTTTCTGTCCAAACATTATTGATTGTCGACAAAAGTGTTGTGTTTCCTTTTTCGTCTGCGATCACCATAGGAGTAGCAGAGATTCCATCTAAGTAGAATGTGACCATTTGCAGTTCAGGGAACGCTCGTCCCATCCCATCCACATCTACAACCGGAAGGCCAAGTTTGGCAGCAAGGGCCAAAGGTAGCATGGAATTTAAACCGCCTGCTTCAATAGGCATAGTTGCATAAATTTCTTGACCTAAATACGATTCAAGGTTTTTGAATGCTGCAGCTGCCTCCTCACCGCTTGGGGCCTTCTCAAGCATAACGGTTGGCGCCCCCATCATGGCGGATGGAACAATTAATGCATCATCCGGCACCTCATTCGGATCTAAAAGTGTAATTTCCCCATATTCTTCAATCGCCTGCAGTGCCATTAGCTTTCCAATGTAAGGGTCTCCCCCTCCTCCTGTTCCAAGTAAGGCGGCACCTACTGCTATATCTTCAATCTCCTGCTTGCCTAATTTTCTCATTTTTTTAAACCTCCCAATATTCCAAAAATTTATGATGCAATATGTTCTTTAACCTCTTTATTGCCGGATATGATTTTCACAGCTTTTACACCGAGGTAATAGATGATAGCGCTTATTAACAGCGAATTAATGGATGGTATTCCAAGCGTTACAAAATAGCCGCCTGCAAATCCAGCAGCCCAGGCAAATAAAGTCACTGGATTTAATTTCTCCGGCTCTGATGGCAAGATGCCTTTTTCCCTGCTTTCATCAAGTGCTTTACGATATGTTTTTAACACGAAGTAATCCATCACCATAATACCTGCTATAGGAGGAATCATGATTCCAAGCAGAACGAGGAAATCCACAAATCTGTCCAGAATGCCGAGAATGGATAACAGTGTTCCGATTGCACCAATGATAAGGGTAATAAGCCCGCGATTTACTTTTACCTTGAATACGGAATCAATGATATTTGTAAATCCCAGTGAAGAAGAATATAGATTTAAGTTATTAATTTTCACGGTTGAAAAAACAACCACTGCAGCTCCAAGCCAGCCCGATGTTTGAAGCATGATGCTGACTACATCACTTGTTTTTGCTGCGTGGGCCATAAGAACCGCTATCATTCCGACACCAAGCTCGCCCACAAGGGTTCCGATTGTGGTCATCCAGAATACATCCTTGCCATTTCGGGCAAATCTGCTGAAGTCAGGTGTGATGACTGCACCAATCATGAAGCCTCCTGCAACCATTGTTGCACCTACCCCCATGGAAAGTCCTTCTCCGGGAGGGGGAGTACTCATAAGATTAAAAATGGAGTGGTCATTTAATACCTGATAGATTCCCACCCCTACTACCAATAGGAAAGCTGGCACGGCAATTTTCGCAGTCATGCTCAAAAGCTTGAATCCGAAAATAACCAATACGGTTACGCCGAATCCAGTGATTGCAGCTGCGGCAGGCAGACTTAATTTGCCTTCAGTTGCCTGAACCAGGCCATTGGCAAAAACAGAGTTCTGCACACCAAACCAGCCAATTGTACAAATGGCGATAACGGCTCCTATAATGGTCGAACCGTATCTGCCGAATCCTGTCCAGCGGGATAATAGACTCGTAGATAGTCCTTCACGCGCCCCCGCATAGCCGATTAGAAAGCTTACGACTTGCAATATAACACTTCCGAGCATCATGGCCCAAAACGCCTGCCAAAAAGTCATTCCATATCCCAAAGCAGCACCAAGCATAAATTGAGAGAGTGTCGCCAGAGCACCAACCCGTACAAGCATGATATCCCACATTGGCAAACGTGCTGACTTGGGAACTCTGGACAGAGAGTAATCGTCTCCTAACTTTGAATGATCTTCCATGAATTTCTACCTCCTATTACATTTTTCACTCTGCCTTGGCATTTAAGTAAGAAGCTTTGGGGACAAGTAAACTGTAAAATAACTAAGCTTTTACTTTTATGAGCTTTTAACACGCTCTTTAGATGGCGGTGTCATGTAAGTCAGGCGGCTTTGTTTAACACCCATGACAATCAGATTTTCAAGTAGTCTTGTGGCAGCAAACACCGGATCGATAACCGGTACGTCATAGCCGTTCTTTTTTAAGCGTTCCTGCAGTTCGGCTGCAACGCCCATAAAGCCTGTACAGCCTAAAATAAGTGCGTGTGCATGATCTTGCTCGATTGCTTTGATCATTTCCTCGTATAATTCTCTTTTTAGCCTATCCTTATCGTGAACTTCCAAAACCGGAATATTTACATAACGTACTGAAGCCAAATTTCCGTTTACACCTAAAGTCTTGCTGATATTCTCAATCATTGGGACAACATTTGGAAGCACGGTCACCACTGAAAAAGATTTTGCAAGAGAGCTTGCGAACAGCATAGAGGCTTCACATGCACCTACAACCGGAATATCCAAGATCTCTCTGGCAGGCTTTACGCCCGGATCTCCGAAGCAGTCGCTAATAACGCCTTGATAACCTTCCTCTTCTGCCTCTTTTGCTTTTTCTAAGAAATTAGGCACACATAGGGCCTCATCATATTCGCTTTCAACAGAAGCAGGCCCATAATCCAGACTTGTAACCCCCACTTCGGTTGTATCGGATGCATAGTATTTAACTTCCTCTTTAATTTCCTCATTAAAGATATCCGATGTAATAGGCATGATCACTTTGATCTTCATTCTTATACACTTCCTTTTTTAAAATTTGTCATTGTGTTTATTATGGAAAGAGCGCAATCCTGTCAGGCCAATTCTCCTAAAGCCTTTACCCGAACTCTTAACACTTCTCCTTCCAGATAATCAAATGGGAATTCTTCCAATGATACAAGCTCTATGCTCTCTTTTTTCGCACCCTTTTGCAGAAGCTGCTGTAAAAGCTGATCTTTTGCCCGGTCAATGACTTCCTGTTTAGTAATGCCATTTAACCAGAAAACTTTATCTAATTCTGCAGATAGAGGAGCAAAACATGCTCCGACAGCATTGCAAATATGGTAGCCAGCCGGATGCAAAACCTTCTTATATCTGCCAAATAACCGATTAGCGAGTAGCGGACTTCCCCCTCCAACAAGAATGACAGGCAGATCCTCGACACTTGGTTGGAGTCGTGAGATTGTCTCCTTAATATTCTTTGTTACCACTTGAATAACTTTTCTGCAGTCTTCTTTTGATAAAAGGTCCAATCCTTTCAGCTGTATAGTTTCATCCTGAAAAGAATCGGGAAATAGTTTTAGAAAGGAGTCGGTTAACGTCCATGTACGGCCTCCCCATGCCATCCCCTGCTGTTCGATATCATTTGCAATCGTATCCTTGATTTCCGCTAATTCGTTTTCAATTGTGATAAGACTTCCGCCTCCATATGGTAAAGAATGAATTTGCGGAACACGGACATTAACTTGAATATCAAAAATAGAAGAAGAACCGACAGAAACTTCGGGCTGTCCATTTATTATTTTTCCAATATCAATTGTACTTCCACCAACATCCACAACAATGCAGCTCTTTAAATCGCTTAAGATACTGGCGCCTCTAATACTGTTGCTCACTCCTGAACCAATCGTCAGGATGGGATATTCCAGAGCTTCATGTATTTCCATAAGTGATCCGTCATTCTGTGTTAGCCAATAGGGGCAATTTAACGACAGATTCTTAAATATCTTTGATAAGTCAGTCATGGCCTGCCTTAAGACTTTTGATAAAATGGCATTTAATAAGGCTGCATTTTCCCTTTCTATAAAACCGGTACTTCCAATTTTATGTGACATCGTAACCGGTATTTTAGGATAATGTTCCTTTATAATTTTCCGTATTTCTTGTTCTTCCGTTTCATATAAAGGGGAATATGCTCCCACAATACAAATGGATTCAATGCTATATTTTTCAATATCGCTGAGAAGCTTGTTTAATTGTCCAGAATTCGGATTAAACAAATCATCCTTGTTCCCCTTGTAATCACACAAACCCTTAAAGTCATACACTTCCCCAATATACTTCTTAAGATTCGAGGGCCATTGGATGGCAGGTCCAATTAAAGAAGGTATCTTGGTCATGCGGATAAGCGCAGTTTTTGCCAGATTGTTAGGGTAGTATAAGGCATTAAGCACATGAGTAGTCCCCAGGAATACACCCTCAATTTTGTCTGGCGGGATATTCGCTTCTTGTAAAGATTCGCCTGCTGCTAATTCAATACCGGTAATGATATTCTTTGTTGTTAAATGTTTCGACCAGGAAAGAAGCTTGCCGTCGTTCGTTATGATTACTGCATCTGTATTTGTACCGCCCACATCAATTCCAAGTTTCATAGCCTGAAGCCTCCTGAAATGGTTTATAGGCACAGGCTAATCCGTAACTAGTCGGACCAACTAACTCCAGCATGTCTTTTGTACGAAGAATATTAGGCGCAGGGACAGCGACTATGGTGACAGAAAGACCTGATTGAACTTCAGAAACATTGTAAGGAATTAAATTCTCCTGATTTAATACCAGGATAAGATCTGGTGCTGTACAGATGTATTGGCCATTTTTAATGGATATAAATTCATTCTTGAATTCTATTTCAATTCGTTGATCTGAAAATACAGTTCGCCCTTCAACAATGAACTTTCCTACAAGCGAGCCTTTTTCAAACCAGCGGCTCACCTCTGTTACTACTCCGCTAATGATTTGCTGAGGCTTCCCATAAATGGAGTTTTCAAACACATGTAACATATTATCCATTTTAACGCCTGCTGATGATTCACTTTTAAGGACATTCCCCAGCCTGAAAATTAAATTTAATGTTCCGGGAATCATAGACGTCTTCATTTTCCGTCCTTTAGCTCCATATCCAATTAAATGGGCATGGCCTCCATTTTTTACGGTGAACACCTTTGCTATTTCTGCTGTGTAATGAGCATTATTCACGTCATAAATAACCCTGTTCGTGACGTGGGTTTGTAAAACCATCGGTGATAAATGAATCCCCGATAAATGGAAGGCAGTCATAAATAACTCCGGAAAGGCTCTTCCCATTCCATCCCCGTCTATGACGGGCAAATTCGCTTGGATTGCTATTACTAAAGGTATTAAGGAATTAACACCCCCTATTTCGATTGAAATAAGGGCTCCTACATTCTTGTTTATGACGGATTCATAAAGTTTTAAAGCCTGAACCCCTTCACGTCCGCCTGGAATATCCTCATTAAATAAAACAATGGAACCCATAATGCCTGCCGCAGCCACCCATTCATCCCCAAGATCTGAAATGGTTTTGACCGCAATAACATCATCTTCTCTCATAATGGACATCAACAGATTTTCAGCTGTATTTGTATCACCGCCCCCGCCGCAAGATAATAGCTTTGCCCCTAATGCTAAAATGGGAATATCATTCTTTCTAATCTGCCAAGACATATGATGTGCTGCCCCTTTCACAATTTATTTATGCATGAACTGTGCCAGAAAAGAGAAAACCCCTCAGGCTTGAGGAGCATAGGATTTATTAGCTTTATGAGATTTTTTCGAATGCAAAACAATTGATAATGAGAAAGAAATTAAATATAAAAATCATAATATTTTAAATGTTTTTCTCAAATTTTCTCATTTTTTCTCAGTTTTTTGACTTTTTATCATATTTTAAACCTTTTATTTCTGCTGAAGAATCATTTAATTTTCATCTTTTTAATCCTTCTATACAATGTAGGAAGGCTTATGTTCAACTGTTCAGCTACTTTCTTTTTGCCTGTTGTATCTCTGCCAAATTGATCTAATAGCTTTAGAATTTGCTCCTTTTCATCTGAATGTTTCTGTCTTCTGCCTGAAGTTACAGCCGGTATCTGCAGATGAGCATTTTTGTTTACCTGGCCTTTATATAGGTCACTTAAATAGACAGGCAAGCTTTTAATCGTGACCAAATCACCGATCTCTAGCTGCATAAAATGATGGACCACATTTTGGAGTTCCCGTATATTACCTGCCCAATGATATTGCAGCAGAATTTCAATGACATCTTTAGATAATCTCTTTGGTGATCGGAAGAGCTTTTGAGAAAATGATTTTAAGAAGTATTCGACAAGAATAGGAATATCTTCTTTTCTTTCTCTTAGGGGAGGAATGGTAATTGGAATTACATTTAGCCTGTAATATAAATCCTCCCTGAATTGCCCTTCGGAAACTAATTCTTCCAGACTTCGGTGAGTAGCTGTGATGATGCGTACATTTATTTGAGTAGTTTTCGTATCCCCTACCCGTTCTATTTTTCTTTCCTGAATCACTCTTAACAATTTAGCCTGGAGATGAAGAGATAAGTCACCTATCTCATCAAGAAATATCGTTCCCTCATTGGCCATCTCAAATCTTCCTGGTTTATCTGCGTTTGAACCTGTAAAAGCCCCTTTTACATGTCCAAAAAGCTCACTTTCCAACAGTGATTCAGGTATAGCTGCACAATTGATGGCGATGAATGGCCCGTCTTTTCGATTGCTCGCCTGATGTATGGATTGGGCGAATACTTCCTTTCCGGTACCGCTCTCACCTCTAAGTAAAATTGAAGAATCGCTTGGAGCTACTCTTTTTGCAATATCAACCACACGTTGAATGGCCTCGCTTGTCCCTTTAACATCACGAAAGGAGTACAAAACTCTTTTATCCTCTTTTTTCATTGATTTTAAAATCGGATTCAACTGAATAAGAAATGATTCGATATGTCCAGCTGATAAAATTGGCTTTAACCGGGCCAGATAGGGCTCTGGCTTTCGGACGGTTTTATTTGTATGGAGAGAGACATTCATTTCCTGCAGATTGGCTATTTTGGTCACCTTCAGCCAGTCCGGAACAGAAATGATTTCTGTAATATGTTCACCTATTAATTCTGCTTGAGTCTTATTTAGCATGCTACACAGCCTATTACTGATGTTATTAATGGTTCCATCCCTGTCAACTATTAATATAGGCTCGTGAATAAAATGAAATATTCCATTTATCTCCCCTAAAAACTGATTATTTGCCTTTTTAATTTCATGATTTTCTAGTTTCGCACTTGCCCATTCACTGCACAAATCAAGCTGATGCTCTAGAAAATCCAAATTATTTAGCAACCACTCACTCAGTTCTTTCTTGGGAGTAATTAATATTATTCCTGCTACTCTTTTGTTGATGAAAATGGGAGAAAATGCAGCAGTTTCAATTAAACAAAGATCTTTCACAGGACAAGACATACATATACCATGATCTGATTTCTGCTTTACTATCGTATTGATTCCGGTCTTCATGATCTTAGAGGCTATCTGACAATTTATATGCAGATCCTTCCAGTTTCTTTCTGTCAACAACACATCTGCTCTAACAGGATATGATTGAAAAAACTTTGCGACACCAGACTTCATTTCTGTCATTAATTCTTCCAGCATAGCTATCACCCCCAAAATATCAAATAATTTATAATTCTATCATAACAAAGGTAATATTCTGAATTATAAATCCAGTGTGACAAAAGGCTCAACTTTATGAATTACTTTCATCAATTAGCGTTCATATTTTTCTATTTACGAGCCAGTTTAGTTTATTTCAAGGGTAAAGCTAAGACAAAAAGAAATGGAAAATGCAACAAAATCCTAAAGTGCAAGCAATTGGGCCTGCACTTTTCGGTATTTTTCCGATATCAAAAAGGATTGATTAAAGCTTGTTCCTGCATCTATAATATATTTCGAGACTAGAAAGAATTGAGGGAAAGGCTTATGAATCAAAGTGAAGTCAAAAAAGGTGCTATATATGCGGGCTTTTCCTATTTTATATGGGGTTTGTTGCCAATTTACTGGAACCAAACGAATTTTTATGGTGAAAATAGCTATGTTGTAAAAATAGCTACCCCACTTAATAATAATTGACAGGTTATTTGGAGTAATAATAATACTTCTGTTCCATTAACATGTAGAGTAAGTTAACTTTCCATATAGGAGATTAAAAGATGGCTTTTAATGGGAAAAAGAGAACATTATATTCGATAGCTTATACGAAGCAGATGCATGGGCTGAATCAATAGGTAACGAAATTTATGCAAGACTGTATGATGGCTATGACACACCAGATTATAAAATAGCTTATTCCTTAGCTTTTAGAATTGCTGGGATGAAAGAATTCAGTGTTACTACAGAAGTTAGACATGGACTTAGAAAAGTTCTTTGACAAGGTAAATCATGATAGGCTAATGAGTATACTTACGATACAAATCAAGGAGAAGCCTCTACTAAAGCCTATTCGCAAATATTTACAGTCGGGTGCTATGATAAATTTCAATTACTGAAGAAGGAACACCACAAGGGCCTTTATGTCTGTTACTTTCTAACATTGTATTAGATGAGCTAGATAAGGAGTTGGAAGCTAGAGGGCATAAATTCGTTCGTTACGGCGATGATTGTAATATTTACATGAAATCAAAACGGGCAGGAGAACGAACAATGGCTAGCATTCAACAATTCATTGAGGTCTGGTTTATTCGTTAGCTTAATTACATGGTTAATGATATCTATCCTAAATAAAAATGAAGGTGGTACTCTATTTGAAATTCATGATCATATATTTGGACGCTTGATTGGTAGTATTTTCAACTTCCTTATTGTCATTTACTATATTGCCGTCCATTATTCGATTACCATTAGTTATGTCGAGTTGTCACTAACATGGGGATATGAAGGAGTCTATGAATGGGTCGGAGTATTGGCTTTATTAATGTTAACGATTTATGCTGTATCAGGCGGATTCAGAGTAGTGACCGGTGTTTGCTTCTTATCCTTTTTATTGACTATATGGCTGCTATTTGTTGTTTACCAACCACTTCAAACCATAAACTTAACTAGGATTTTACCTATAATGACGACAACTCCTTCAGAAATTATGAACGGAGTTTTCAAGAGCAGTTATACAATGTTAGGTTTCGAGACGTTGCTTTTTATTTTTCCATTTATAAAGGAGAAAAATAAACTTCAGCTTTTTAGTCAAATAGCAGTCTGGTTTACGACCATTCTTGTTTTAATAACAACTGTAGTTTCTATTTTATTTTTTAGCGCTAAAGAATTAGAGAATAATATATGGCCTGTTGTCAGCATGATTAGCACTGTCCATTTTCCATTTATTGAACGCTTTGAATTTGTTGCGGTTCCATTATGGATTTTAGTCATTTTTCCAAACCTATGTATCGCTCTATATATTTCTTCCAAGGGTATTAAACAGATTTTTCATATAAAACAAAAATATGGAATATGGCTCATCTCCATCATCCTTTTTATCTGCAGTTTTTTAATTACTAAAAGAGTAGATAATAATTACTTTTTTGATCAAATTAGCAAAACTGGATTTTTCCTTTGGTTTATCTATCCGATTTTCTTGTATGGAATCACCCTTATAAGATCAAAAATCAAT
>NZ_JBXAFB010000024.1:0-44873 GCF_058792595.1 Cytobacillus sp. MT66 | reverse complement strand
AATACCGAAGTCATCTGTTGGCATCATAAGTCCCTTTATTTAACTGTCCATTTTATGGGGTATAGTTCACTGTCCCCTTGTCCATATTAAGAAAATCTTAAGATTTATATGAGGTTTTTATTAAGATTTGCTTGATATGATTCTCTTAGAAGGCATAATAAAGGGATGACTGGGATATGAAATGACCTATTTAGGAGTGAACACGTGTGAACATTTTGGTATGTGATGATGATCAGGCTATTGTTGATGCAATCGGCATCTATTTAGAAAACGAAGGCTATACCATCTACAAAACTTATCATGGAGCAGAGGCTTTGGAAGTTATCAAAATTCAAGAGATTCATCTGATTATCATGGACATCATGATGCCAAAGATGGACGGAATCAGCGCAACAATGAAAATTAGGGAGGTCCATAATATCCCATTAATTATGCTATCAGCCAAATCGGAGGATTCGGATAAAATTTTGGGATTAAATTTAGGCGCAGATGATTACATAACCAAGCCATTTAATCCATTGGAGCTGATTGCCAGGGTAAAATCACAGCTGAGGAGATACACCACATTAGGTGCTCTTGAAGCAAAGACCAACGTCTTTCAGACAGGAGGACTGAAGATCGATGATGAAAGCAAAAACGTGACCGTTGATGGTGAAGAGGTCCATTTGACACCCGTACAATATAAGATCCTTAAGCTGTTGACAGCCAATCCTGGCAGAGTCTTCTCCATTGAGGAAATCTATGAAAAGGTGTGGAATGAAACATCCTTCAGTCCTGAAAACACAGTAACCGTTCATATTCGAAAAATTAGAGAGAAAATCGAAATCAATCCGAAAGAGCCCAAATATTTAAAGGTGGTGTGGGGAGTTGGATATAAAGTTGAAAAAATATAGCCATTCTATCATAACAAAAATCATTGTTTTTGCGGTGGCGGTCTTCTGTATTGCGGGGATCATTCGTTCCCTCTCGGAGGTAGAGGTTCTTAATAACGGCTATTTTACCAGCGTGGCGGAAGATCAATATTTAGAGAGCCGGGCCTATATCTACGAAAGTGATAGAGTGATATGGGACCTTTCCCGATTATTGGGCGAGTATAAAAATGAGGAATATATACTAAATGGCGAAACCATTACCGAGGAGGAATGGAGAAGTACGGAAGACATTTTATTTGACGAATATCAAGCTTATTCGCGAGCATATAATCCTAACTTAAGTGTATCAGAGAATTTGGCAGGATTTCAAAAAGAATATGCCGATAAAATATCACAGGCCAGGGACAAGCTAATTAAAGACGATTTGCGAGAGTTTCATTTGCTTGTGCAAAATCTTGAATCCTATGAAGGGCCATTATTTTATGCGACAGATGGGACCAACGTGTTTACCAACACCCATATGGAGAAAAGAAATCAGTTTGAATCCTACCCTGCTTATATGATTTTCGAGGGATACAAGCAAGAGATTTATCCAAAGGAAACAACAGAAAATGACTCCTTCCATCAAACGACAGATGCATTAAATGAACTAGACCCGGAAAACACGGTTATTTATGTAGCCTTTTCTGAAACATTCTTAGATCAAAAAACAAAAGAGTGGCAAGAAAGCAAAGCGGTCGCAACAAAAAACTTATATCAAATCGCTGGATTTTTCATAGGATTTATTCTTTCCTTGATCTATCTGATAATCGCGGTTGGAAGAAAGTCATTTAAGGATCCTGGGCTGCACTTTTATGCAGGAGATAGAATTTATAATGACCTCAATATCGTCATAACAGGTACCCTCATCGTCCTTTATGCTGCTTTAATTGATAGTTTATTTGAGGATATTATAAAAATAATCGCACCGCTCTCTCTTCCTATCATTATCCTAGCCTTATTACTTATATTGACGCTAGTCAAGCATATTAAAAACAGAACCATATTCAAGCATACCTTAATTTATACATTAATCTATAAATTAGTGCAATTTATTGGGGAAGTGTACCGCAGCGGAAGTGTAGGCATGAAAACCGTATTACTTGTCATTGGATATCCAATATTAATCGCTCTCACCTTTTTTATGTTCCCAGTTACGATAGGGATTGCAGCCTGGTTTGCCCTCAAAAAAGTCAAGTCCTTCCAAGCGATACAGGATGGGGTTGAAACCATAAAGGGTGGGAATCTGCACCATCGAATTGAAGTTAATGGAAAAGGTGAATTTGAAAGGCTGGCTGCCAATATCAACAGGATTACAGATGGATTAAATAAGGCAGTCGACAGCGAATTAAAAAGTGAACGGTTAAAAACAGAGCTTATCACAAATGTATCTCATGATATTAGAACACCTTTAACTTCGATTATCACCTATGTCGACCTATTGAAAAAGGAAAAGGATCCCGCTAAGGCGGAAAGCTACATCGAAGTCCTGGATCAGAAATCTAAAAGGCTAAAAACGTTGACCGATGATTTATTTGAAGCAGCAAAGGCATCCAGCGGCACCATTCCGGTTCAGCTTGAGAAAATAGAAATCGTCTCCTTGATGAATCAAGGGCTGGGAGAAGTGAGTGACAAAATCGAAGAACTAGATTTGGATTTTAAGGTGAACTATCCAAAAGAGAAGATTTATCTAACCGCAGATGGCAAATTATTATGGCGGTCCATCGAAAATCTATTATCGAATATCTTTAAATATGCCCTCAATGGTTCAAGGGTCTATATTTCAATCGAAGATACAGGAAGTGACTGCCTGCTTACCTTTAAAAACATCTCAGCCTATGAATTAAATATCTCATCAGACGAACTCATGGAGCGGTTCAAAAGAGGCGATGAATCCAGATCCAGCCAAGGCAGCGGTCTAGGATTATCCATTGCCAAGAGCCTTATCGAAATACAAAAAGGAAGATTTCAAATCCAAATTGACGGTGATTTATTCAAGGCGATGATTTACTTGCCTAAGCATCCTGTGGGGAATTAGTAAGGACAAGGGGACAGGCACTCTGTCCCGCTCAAGTCCAAGGTGGTACTGCACCCCTAAAGTTAGATTAAAAAAATAGCTTTTGGGGTGTTTTTTATATGAGGAATAAATATGGTGATGCTTTGAAGATGAAGGCGGTTCAAGAGTATCAAGAAGGATAACTAAGAATGAGATTGCTGATACGGTAAGAAGAATAGTGTAAAATCAAAATCAGAGGTCGATCCGAGGGTATCTTGAAAAGCGCAAGCAGCGCTACCACTTGAACCCAAAAGAAAAATGAAAGAAGGCAACCTGGCCGGCAAAAGGACAAGGTGCCTGTCCCCCTGTCCGAAAAAAAAAAGACCCCCCAACTTCTGGAAAGTCCCAAATAATTCGCGAGGAATACATTTTTAATTCCTAATTGCTTCACACCCCCTTCCCTTGCAATTATCCTTACAGCTAAAACATAATCCATTAAAAGACAAAAATAATTGTTCCATATCAATTTTATTAGTCGGGGACCAGCTTTTTAATCAGCTGAACTAGGTTGGAAAATAGTTGTCCTGACGCTACATAACGCGAACACGAATACGCTTTCTTTCTTCATTCGTTTTTTATAAAACCACGAGAACTCCAAGCCTTATTTTGTAACGACAGAAACTCCGCCATCAATAATGATATTTTGCCCCGTTACAAAGGTGGATTCATTGGAGAATAACCAGGTTACAACATCTGCCGCTTCAGAGGAAGTTCCCATTCTTCCTAGTGCATTCAAACTGTTGTACTTTTCTTCAAGCAGGTTTGACTGCTCTGCCGTTAAGTTTTCAAATTTCCGTTCCATCATCGGAGTTCTGATTGCACCAGGTGTGATGGCATTGACTCGGATTCCTTTATTCCCATATTCTTGTGACACACCGCGGGTTAATGCCAGTATTCCACTTTTCCCAGCGGCATAGGCTGTCGTGTAAGCTGAACAAATTAAAGCATCCAAGGATGAGGTATTAACTATTGCACCGCCGCCATGTGCTAACATCGCCTGAAGCTCATACTTCATACACAGCCAAACCCCTTTGATTGTGCTCCCCATCATATGATCGAAGTCTTCTTCACTGAATTCATGTGTGAGTGCAGGCGTACCTTCTGCATTTCCGGCATTATTAAAAGCAAAGTCTAACTTTCCAAACGAGCTGACTGTTTCTTTTACCATCTGCTCTACTTCAATTCTTTTGCTGACATCGACTGATAGAAATTTTACATGTGGACTTATTTGGTTCAGTTTCTCCAATGCAGCGTTTCCCCGCTCCCGATTCCGGCCAGCAATTACAACCTTTGCCCCTTCATGAAGCAGCCGCTCGGCAACCGCTAGACCAATACCAGAAGTCCCGCCGGTAATCAGCGCCACTTGATCTTTGAATTTCAATGGGTCCCCTCCTTTATGTAGAGAATGGATTAACTTCTTTTTCGAAAAATGTTTCTCATTATAGTCTATTATCTATCTTCTGAAACTATTTTTAATAATCTCATATATTAGCGACATCTCATGCATTTTTTACACAACTTCTGTTAGTAATTCTAATCGTTATGCTTTTGTTCCATTAAAAAGAACACTATGAGGTATCCCGCTCAAAAGCACGTTATGCTTTTCGGCAAGGCATGATGAATTAGCTAGTCAAAGATAGGCTGCAAAATTTAAACACAAACCATTCTTCACATACATAAGGATAAATGAGTTAAACTTTTTAACAGGAGGATATCGCCATATGTATGAGGATGGTTTGCAGCCTTTTTGTGCACAAACAACTGATAAAGCACCCCTGTTTGTGGCAGAGGCTTACGACAATATAGAAAAGAAAATAAAGCAAATTGGTTTAGAAAGCTATCGTGGAAAATGGGTAATCTTATTTTTTTATGCAAGTGATTTTACATTTGTTTGACCGACAGAGCTGGCAGCGGTCGCTGCTATACATCATCAGCTAAGGTCCTTAAATACAGAGGTGCTTGCCATAAGTACAGACAGTGTATATGCCCATAAAGTTTTTACCGAGACCTCATCTTCTGCTGCTAAGGTGACGTTTCCTCTAGTGAGTGACCGAACGCACCAAATTAGTAAAGCATACAGAGTGCTAAATGAAAAAACAGGGGCTACATTCAGAGCAACCGTCATAGTCGATCCAGAAGGAACCATTGTTTCAAAACTCATCAATCCTCAAGAGGTTGGCAGAAATGTTTACGAAATTCTAAGGATTATCCAAGGAATACAATACAGCAGAAGGACCGGCGAAGGAGTCCCTGCCAATTGGGTCCCAAGTCAACCCGGAATTACACGGGATCCAAAGTACATTGGCAAAATTTAAGGACACGGGGACAGGCACTCTGTCCGGCTGAAGCCCGTGGTTGTACCGCACCCCAAAAGTTAGAGTAAAAAACTAACACTTGGGGTGTTTTTTATTTGAAGAAAAAACTGAATCCTGCTTTAATATCCATGTGGAAACAGACTTTTCGGATGCTTCCGGGAGTATCTGGAAAAGCCTATGCATCGCTATTACTCGAACCCAAAAGAAAAATTTGAAAGAAGGGAACCCGCCCGGCAAAAGGACAAGGTGCCTGTCCCCCTGTCCGGATTGTAATAACAGCCATTGCCCCTTCATAATATTTAGCAACGGTGATATTTTTTTGAATTTTAAAAGGAATGATTATCTTATGGGTGGTAAAAAGAACATACCAGAGTATGAATCAATAGATAAAGCCCTCAAATGGCCAAAATACATACGGATTTTATTATTATTAAGTTTTGCCATCTTTTTTATCGGCGTGTTTTCCTTTTTAGCTCTAATCATTTTGAATATAACGATCGACCCAATCTGGGGCGGGCCGGCAGCTTATTTGTCTGTTAGTATAATAGGATTTGGCATTGGGCTGCTTACGCTGACTTTTTTTCTCGCGGCTGAGGACAGTTTGAAAAGAACACCACTTATGTTTCGTGCGGCTGCTCTCCTGTTTATTTGCGGTCTTATGCTTCCGGCTTTTTTCACAGTTCCTCCAGCTGCAAAAATTATCCTTGATTATGCACAAGGTGATTATGTTGAAACCACAGGCTTCCCGCAAAACATAAAGACCTATACGAACAAGACAAAGACTAAATGGGTCGATCGCTTTGAAATCGATGGGGTTACGATCATAGCTAAGCCAATGGACATTAAGGAAAAAGATTTATCTCAAAATGATGGCGACCAAACATTACGAGTCCGCTATTTTCCTAGGAGTAAATTTGCGATCTTTATAGAAACATCTGGCGGGACTGTTTTTAAAAAGTAATGAATGGAAAAAGCCGACAAATGTCGGCTATCCACTCCCCCTATTCTGTATCATCCGCGGCAATTATTGCACGCCGTAACAGATTTACTGATACTACCCCTCTTTAGAAATCGAAGTATCTGTAATCCTTGTTCTCTCAAGCCAATTAATAAACTTACATCCAGTATGATAGGAGAATTGGAAAATAGGGCTTTGTATAAACGTAAAAATAAATGTAAAAAAGTACACAGGCCCGCCTAATATCCATCCCAGTAAAAGAACTATGCTTTCTGTAATGATTCTAACTGTTGCAATTGATTTTCCTGTTTTATCTGAAATAGACAGCATAAAACCATCTCGTGGTCCGGAACCAATCCTGGCTGAATTAATCAGCCCGCCGCCAATCCCCATAATAGCTATCCCAATCATGATCTTAATGATGTCTAGCCACGAATTTGTCGCATTAAAGGAAAAATCCAGCCATAAAAAGAAGTCTATACAGAATCCCACAATGAAGATGCTCAGAAATGTGCCAAACTTTATATATTGTTTATCAAGTTTCCAAGATACACCAACCAATACGACACCAATAACGATATTCCAGGTCCCTATCGAGAACCCCAATTTATTATGGAGTCCTACGCTTAGAACATCCCAAGGGTGAAGCCCAAGATACTGTAAACTCATCGTTAGCGTAAGCCCATAACTGAATAAAATAAGACTGACAATATAATAAAACCAACGAAAGATATACACTGCGGAATTCCTTCTCTCATGACGTTTATATATTTTTTATTATAACCGCATTTTATAACATTTGTAATATTCAATCAATTTATAGCAAACCAAGGAAAGAACTTGCGACTTTAGACGCAAGTTCTGTTATTTTCGGCTTCATTTTTGAAATAAGCAGTATTAATAAATAAATATGATTAGTGACTACTTTATATACATTGTTAGCTCATCCATGTTTTTCAGGCTGATTTCACGGGTACCGTTTTCGACTTCCTTAATCATGGAGATGATTTTCTTAAGTAATGACATATCAAATCCATTCTTTTCACCTAATATAATTACTGGATTAAATAGTTCAGGTACTTCTGTTTTTCTTTTGCGAACGGCCAAGTCCCTCCAAATTCCTGACCGTGTTTTTGTATAACTTCTTAGCCGCTTAGCCATATCAAAATAGCTTTTCTCAAGAGCTAAATCCTTTTTTTCTGGAAACAATAGTCCTGGAATCCAGTTATCAAATGGTTCTGGTGTAATCCCTTGGTTAGCAGCTACTTGCAAAACCTCTGTTCCAATAGAATTTATAAGTGGATGAAACTTGCGATCCTCGTAAAAATCAGCTATTTCATTGTTCGTTAAAGCGGTTGCTGTCAGGATAGCACCATAAGCAAGTTTACTCCATAAATATCCATATATATTTTGGGTGGCTTTCGCGTCACCCCAGCATTGTAACCTATCTCTTAAATCATTGACTCTTGAACTTACTTTCCCATTGATTTCTCCTAAATATAAACTTCCTGCCCCACCGTACTCAATATTTCCTGGACCAATGTAGTCTGCAAATAAATTAATAAAACAACCGACAGTTCTGGAATTACCTACAACCGATGCAATGATTTCTTCACATAATCCATTTTGAAATGAGACAACAAACGATTTTTCATGCATCAGTTTTTGGAAAGGCTGAATTGCCTCTTTGGTATGTTGAGCTTTTACTGCCAAAAAGACGATATCCACAGATTCTTTTGTATCTAAAAACTCTTCAACAGTATATGCAGGGGCTTTAACTGTGAACTTATTGTCCTTCTTATGGATAGTTAATCCATTCGTATTGATTTCCTTAACATGTTCGATATCCCGATCAACAAAGGTTACATGTTCATCATTCTTTGTTAAATAGGCGCCAATTACACCACCAATTGCGCCTGCACCAATTATTGTAATTGACATTTTACCTCTCTCCTTCAGTATCACGTCCATAAACACCTTGAATTTCTAATTGCAAATTAAATTTTCTTCTCAATTCCTAAATTCCAATTCACTTAAATTGGGGTCTTTTAATCCCTCTCATTTGCAAAATGTAATAGTAACCCTGCCAGTAAAGCTGTACGCTTTGGCATTTGACTAATTACTAAATACTCATGATTTGCATGGGCACCATCCCCGACTGCTCCTAATCCATCTAAGGTAGGTGCAAATGGCGCAGTTAAATTACCATCGCTTACCCCACCGGTCTCTTTTTCGACCAGTTCAAAACCAATTTCATTTTTTGCTATATTCTTAGCCACTTCAAACATGTCAATTACACTGTCAGTTCTCTCAAATGGCATTCGATTTATTTCACCGCTTGTTGATAATTCTATTTTCTCATTCACTGGTTGCAGATCTAAAACTAGCTGATGAATCCTTTTTAATTCCTCTGCTGTTTTTGCACGAACATCTATCTCTGCATCAGCATGTTCGGCAATAACATTAGCTAATGTGCCACCAGTTATTTTACCAACATTGATCGTTGTTCCACTTGAAAAGTCTGTTTGACCATGAAGATTCACAATCTGCTTTGCTAATTCATCAATGGCACTTACACCTTTTTCAGGATCTGCTCCAGCGTGGGATGGTATCCCTTTAACTGACAGATGATAGATACCAACCCCTTTTCTTGCTGTTTTTAAACCTCCATCAATAGCCGGTTCAAGAACAAATACATAATCACTTTTCTTTGCTTCGTTCTCAATAAACTTTTTAGAGCTCGGGTTGCCGATTTCCTCATCCGAATCAAAAAAGAATACTATTTTTTTATTCAACCTAACTCCAGCTTGGTTAAGAGCCTTTAACGCAAATAATCCTTGGATTAATCCTCCTTTCATATCAAAGACACCAGGTCCATATGCACGATCGCCGTCGATACGAAACGGTTTCTTTTCAAGTGTTCCTACAGGCCAAACCGTATCAAAGTGAGCTAAGATAAGAATTTGTCTATCTCCTTCTCCCCATTCACATCGCACATGATTTCCGAATTTTTCTACCTCAATTATTTCGGATTTCCCACCTGTTAATTCCTTAAATGAATTTGATATCCAATCAGCTAATTTATCTAGTTTTTCCTTATCATGAGAAGGAGACTCAAATTCAACAATACTTCTAAGGTACTCCAACATTTCATCGGAATTGCTTTCTATCATTCCCTTAATAGTTTCCATGATTTCCTCCTTGAAAAAAATTAGTTTTTTAGACTTTTAAATACCCTGCCTGCAGAATATCCCCCATCTACTAATAAATTTTGCCCCGTAATATAGGCAGCCTTAGGACTAGAGACAAAATAAACGGCCTCTGCAATTTCTTCGATTTTAGCCGTCCTATTTAATGGACAATAGGAAATTTTCTCTTGATGTTCATTAATCGCCTTTTCATTTGTTAAAGTATTTAAGATGGCCTCGGTTTCTACTAATCCTGGTCCTACAGCATTTACCCGAATGCCACTCGGTGCTAATTCCAGCGCTAAAACTTGTGTAAGCATTTTTACTGCGGCTTTTGAGGCACAATAATGAGCAACCTCCGGCCTAGCAACTTCACTAGCCGTTGATGAAATATTCACTATGCTTGCACCCTTGGCGTTGGATTCAATCATCAACTGACAAACTTTTTGGGTAAGAAAGAAAACTGAAGATACATTAATATCAAAAACTTTATTCCACTCCTGTCTTGAAATTTGCAGAAATGGGGTACTTGGGAAAATTCCTGCGCAATTGACTAATGTAGTTATATAACCAAACTGTTCATTACTCTTATCTACCACTTCCTGAATAAACGATTCAGAAGTCAGATCGCCTGCTGCTAATAAAACAGATATATTGGGATGCATTTCACGTAATTCGTTATAAAAATCTTTCA
This sequence comes from Cytobacillus sp. MT66, assembly GCF_058792595.1. Classification (NCBI taxonomy): domain Bacteria; kingdom Bacillati; phylum Bacillota; class Bacilli; order Caryophanales; family Bacillaceae; genus Cytobacillus; species Cytobacillus sp. MT66. The sequence goes on along the minus strand of NZ_JBXAFB010000024.1, from coordinate 34,751 downwards.
ACTTTTCTTTTTGCAGGTCTATCAGAATGAGTTCACTTCCTTCAGAAGCAAACTTTAAAGCTATCCCTTTTCCAATTCCCGAAGCAGCCCCTGTAACCATTGTTACAGTTTTACTCATATAGACACTCCTTTAATAAAAAATTTCCCCTTACATAAAAAGAGTACATATAAACCTATGTACTCTTTTATTTGCTGCAAGTGTAACCCTATTGGTTTATTATTTCTCTCGCCTGTTGCATTGCCCAAATTATCCTATTTTGCCCTCGTGTCAAGTGGGTTTTCAACACTTTATATTTGTGTGATCCTTCTTCCAATTGGTCAAAACCTGTTGCTGCAGCTATATCTGGCAGTGGCGGAACATTTAAAGCAGGGTCATGTCTAAATTTACCCTTTGTAGTAAAATTAATAGGAATAAGTATTCTAGCAAGCTTTTCAATTTTAGTATTAAAGGATTTAACTTTAGGGTCAGTTATTGACAATTCTTTCAGCTGCTCAGCTTGGTTATAGAATGTTACTAGATCCCTTTCAAGCAATATTGCTTCTTGCAGTGAAAGGCTAAAATCAAAATGCTTCTGAGCTTTTTCTTGATAGGATTGAATCGTTTGCTGAAACTCTTTAGCGGTTTCAACAAAATTAAATGGGTGGATAATCGCATTTGCTGCCCTAAGTACACCGAGTAAATATATTTTAATATCCTTAACTAAAATCTCTAAATCTGCAACATGCATTAAATCTTCTTCTGTATGCCATTCGATATTAGCTCCACAGCCGCCAACGGAATAATACCCTTTTTCTTTTAGCACTTCTTCCGGAATACTGGAAGAAAGCATGAAATATGAGGTGATTCCAATATTATTAAATGAATAATCACCAGCTCTTAAAGGTCTTGATCCTTTACTTTTTTGACCGATTGCATCCTTAATAACGTTTTGGCAAAATTCGTCCGCTTCGCTTGTCCACATCATATAATCGTAAGACGTTGCCCAGCGGCAGCCTGGAGAGTCACAGTTTATTTGGGCAATACAGTTTTTATCAAGGTCTAAGCCAAATCGATCTGCGAACCAAGTTGAACCGCCATATCGTCCAGTTGAGTGACCCGTCCAAATAGCAATTCGTACGCTTCTTTTTAATTCGCCTTGATGTTTCTTTAAGATACGAATCATTTCAAGCAATGCAGCATTACCCGTAGCGTTATCCCCGATTCCTGCATGCCAGGAATCAAGATGTCCATGCAGCAAGACATATTTCTCAGGTTCCTCTGTACCTTCAATAAATACATCCATAACTGGGCAGGTCATCCACCCTTTTTCAAGGTGTGTTTCAAACTCTGCAGTTACAGGCCCTTTCTCTATAATCTGAATTAATTCATTTCCATCATTTTTATTAATGGCTAAGACAGAGATTGAAGGCTCTTTATTCATATTATCTAGGTCAGGTGCACCCCAAATTGGTGTACAGATTCCCTCATGAATATTTTTCCCTGGACTAATAAATACGATGGCCTTTACACCTAATTCAGCAAATTCCTGAACTTTTCCAGGCATCGGAAATCCTTCAGTAAGGATAATTTTCCCATCTAAATCATGTAAATCCCCTTGAAGCTGGGTTCCAAAGATATCATTTATACCCTTTGCATATCCGGTAGAAATATAGATTAACTCCCCTGATACAGAATCATCACCTGTGATGACAGAAAAAGCTGGTGTTTTAACGCGAAACTCTTTTTCTATTGGATTTATTATCTTTAATTTGGCACTTTTGGGCACACTTAAATACAGTTCTGGTTCATGTACGGTATAGCTTACGCCCCATTCTTTTAAATAACTTTCAAGGAACCTGGCAGCTGTTTTCTCATCTTCACTTCCAGACTCCCGAACCAAAGTTAGGAATTTATTTAGTATAGCTTCCGGCACGTTAGTATTAACTTCATCTAACAAAGTTTTTTCCATTTCTTTTACTTCTGTAGACAAATAAATTACCTCCTTATTATTAATCATAAATAATGGATGCAATTTTCATGCCATTTTATAAAAGGAGATAATCTTAATTTTTCTGCTCTTTTTTTATATCTTTTTAGGTTATTAGGTTAGATTAGGTTCCTAAAAAAGGGGATTTTAATTAACTTATGTATGATTTAAGCGTCTCTAGAATAGATACCCCAGAATCTGTAATTCGACTTCCCTGTCCTTTTGTTCCCGCAAAAATTAAACCAAGATCTCTTAAGATTGCCATCCTTTTTCGGATCTGCTGTTCAGATAACGGATATCCATACAATTGAACGTATTCTAATACCCTTCCCCTCCCAATACTTTTCATTTCATCTTTGGCCTTGTTCAGACTTTCGAGGATTATATAATATTCAATAAGCTCCCCTTCCCTTTTTAGCTGATCTAAAAGGTCTTCTTTCATTTCCTTTCTCTCATTTATGTTATTAAATTGTTCTGGTAAATCAGTAATCTTTATTTCTTCGCCTTCCATAACCACTGTCATATATTGAACTACGCTCACAAGTTCACGGATATTACCTGGCCAGCTATAATTCAATAATTTTTTCATTACCATTTCCGATATTTCGGGCTTAATACTTGAATATTGACTGATAAAATGGTCTAAAAGTATGGGGATATCTTCCTTACGTTCTCTAAGTGGAGGAATTCTAAGAGGTAATACAAAAAGTCTATAATATAAGTCTTCGCGAAACTCGCCTTTTTCTACCATTTCTTTAAGGTTTTTGTTTGTAGCTGCAATGACTCTTACGTTGATGGGAATAATATTTCTTCCCCCAACCCGTATAACCTGTTTTTCTTGTAATACCCTCAATAAAAGGGTTTGCAGGCTTATTGGTGCATCTGCAATTTCATCAAGAAATATCGTTCCATTATGCGCCATCTCAAATAGTCCTTGCTTACCTCCCTTGGCTGCTCCTGTAAAGGCACCATCTTCATATCCAAATAATTCACTTTCCGCCAATGATTGAGGTAATCCAGCAAAATTTACCGGAATGAATGGTCCATCACATCGATCTGACATGTCATGAATGGCATGTGCAATTAATTCCTTCCCCGTCCCATTTTCCCCTAGAATTAATACGGTTCGATCTCCCGTAGCCATTTTTTTCATGTTACGGAGTATCCCCTGTATTTTAGAACTAGCACCTAAGATATCTTTGCTTGTATATCTAGAGGAAAATCCAATTTTTTGAAATTCCTTTCGGATATTTTTCTCTAATTTTTGTATACGTGTAATATCTTGAATAGCTGTAACATTACCAATCTTTTTATCTTCTATTACTATTTCACTTTTATTAACAATAAGCTTTTGCTCATTAAAACTTACTATATTTTCTTTTTTACCTGAGTTATTTTCAGCTGTATCAATATAAAGCTTTGGAAATTTTCGGTATAAGTTTTCACCGATAACCGTATCGGCTTTAGGCAAACCAAGTATTTTTTTCGAGGCTTTGTTCATTTTCACTATTTCATCGTCTTTATTTGTTGCAATTAATCCATCAGTAACTGTATCAAAAATAGCCTCAAGCTGATGATTTAATTCGCTGATTTTTAGAAATGAAGAGGACAGTCTGCGGCTTAAAGCAATAATTTCCTGAACGTACCTTGCTGATTGTATATTTGCTTTTTCTATATTCAATTCAAGTCGTATTGAAATTTCAAGAATGGTAGAGTAGTCCAAGGGGCGAATACCTATATCAATAATTCTTTTTATATGTGCGGGTACTATTTCAACTGGCCCAGGGGTTATGGCCGTTTCGATTTCACGATATTCATCTTTAAATCCAGGATAATAGGGAAACATCGAGAATTTAAATCCTAAATTCTTTAATAGCTCTATTGTTTCGTATGTCGTCTCACGAATATTATTGACTACTAAACATTTAGTTGTTGAAGGAAGATTAATCAGCTCTTCCAATTTGCCAATATTGATTGCTCTTCTTGAAATAATTATTTTTTCTGATGGAAAACTGTATTCTTCTAACAGTCCATCAGAGGAAAGAAGGACCAAGTCGACATCGTTTGTTTTTTTACATTCTTGAATGGGAACGATTGTAATTAACTCTTGGAAGAACTTGCGAAGTTGGTCCGTAAAAAGATTACGTGTTCTTTCATCAACTGTTACTAATAATAGTTTAGGCTTTTTCAAACCCTATTCCTCCTAAGTTAACACTTTTAGAATATTATAAATATTATAACAAGTAGGGTCAAGTTCGCCATAATGAAATACACCTAAACTAGACTCTAGATTTTAAAAAAGGCTGGAAGGAACAAAGTCCTTCCAGCCTTTTTCTAGTCATTTACTCTAATAACGATTTTGCCAAAATGGTTTCGTTTCTCTAACTCAACATGGGCATTAGCAATTTCCTCTAACGGAAAAACAGCATGAATGCTTGGTTTAAGTTTTTCCTGCCATACTAAGCTTGTAACCTGTAAGAAATCTTCCCAATTTCCCATTGGGGCTCCCATGATTTTTCGGTGCCACTGATAAATTTCTCTTATACTTATATCAGGGTTGTCACCTGCTGTCGCACCGGAAAGGATCAGCTTGCCATTCATTTCTAGCGACCTTAAGCTATGTCTGATGGTAGGAGCACCCACCGAATCAAAGGCAGCACTTACTCCTCGGCCATTTGTCCACTCTAGTACGGAGGATTCCCAATCACTATTAGAGTCAAGCATCAAATCCGCACCTTTTTCAAGGGCCTTTTTTCTTTTCTCTGCTGTGCTTGCCGTACCGATTACCGTTGCACCGGCAGCCTTAGCAATTTCAACTTGAGCAGACCCGAGACCACCTGAAGCACCTACAACCAGTACGATATCTGAAGACTTTACTTCAGCAACGGTCATTACCCCTCTCCAAGCGGTTGTATAAACAACAGGCACCGATGCGGCAACTATAGATGAGATATGATCAGGAACCTTAATAATGTTTCGCGCAGGAACCACAACATAATCAGCGAGCCCGCCCCAACAATGTTCTCCGATAATTTTATAATCTGGGCACATACTTGGTTCCCCAAGACGACAGTATCTGCATTCATTACACCCAATGGCAGGATCAAGTATAACTCTATCACCTATTGATGGCACACTAGGTATGGCCTCTGAACCTGGACCATACTTGGCTATACGCCCTACAATATCTACTCCTGAAACATGTGGTAACGTGACTAATGGAACTCCTGGTCCGGATAGTCCCTTTCTAGCAAAAATATCCAGACGATTCAATGCTGTTGCCTCTACATTTAATAATACTTCTCCAAATCCTGGCTGGGGTACTGGAATCTCCTCAATTTGAAGAACCTCTGGACCCCCATGTTTTCTTATAACCACTGCCCGCATCTTGTCAGGGATATTCTCCACCCCACTTTTTATGCTTGTCATTTTAAGAGTTCACCCTCTAGTTTACTTTTAAGAAGCTAATAGAAATATAGAAATTTATACTTAACAAGATAACAGATTTAATTATCCCTTTTCACTGCCTGTTTACCTATATAATTTCTTACTAAAACAGCTAAAACCTTGGTAGTTTGAATGAGGTTTTCTATGTCCATAAATTCATCATAGCCATGCAAATTATTATCGTTAGTCCCTGGTCCAAAATTAATCCCTGGAATGCCATTTTTGTTAAACCATCGAGTATCAGCTTGCCCTAACATACCAACAACTGGCAGCCTCTTCCCATTTACTTCTAGATTTGCCTTCTGGATTTCCTCGATCAATGGTGAATCTTCTTCAGTAATCGTTGGGACGGTTTCAAAATCCAGGATTCGTTCAACAAGGATCTTCATGTCAGGATCTTCATTTTCTAATTTTTCGATTTTTGATTTAACTCGATTATAAATTTCATCTAATGAATGTTCAGGGATGACGCGAAAATCAACTTCAATTTCACTTGTGCCTGGTACTACATTAATTTTCGTGCCGCCATTAATTTTCCCTACATTCACGGTTGTGTATTTCATACCATTAATTGCAGAAGACTCTTGTTCCAATTCACTTTGCAGTTCTGCTAAACTTTGAATGACCTTTGCCATTTTTTCTACTGCATTAGTCCCCTTCCATTTAAATGCAGCATGTGCTGGCTTGCCAATAGAGGTAATTTTCAATTGTAAAACACCGGCCATCGCTCTTACGATTTGATTACTATAACCCTCTACAATGACCATATCCCCACTAACAAAATGATTATCTGTTATATAACCTGCTCCAAATTCACCACCCGTTTCTTCATCACATGTCGCAACAATCGAGACCTTCCCAGAAAAGGGAATTCCAGATTTCTTTAAGGCTAAAGCTGCCATAATATAGGCAGCTAAACGACCTTTTGAATCTGTAGCTCCCCTGCCATATATTCTGCCGTCAGCAATTTGTCCTGAAAAAGGTGGATATGTCCATTTTTCGTGATTATCCGCAGGGACTGTATCAATGTGAGCATTTAATAGTAAATGGCGTCCCTCTTCAGTTCCTTCAATTGTAGCAACAACATTCTTACGCTGAGTTGAATATCCTAACTCCTTTGTCTTATCCTCAGGTACATCAATGACTTGAACGTCAAATCCCCAACCTGTTAATTTTTTATCCAAATACGCACAAATTTCATCATAGTTTCCAGGAGGATTTTCTGAAGGAATTTGAACCAATTCCTGCAATAATAAAATTTCCTCATCTTTCAATTGATCTACCACGCTGCAAATATCAATACTCATTATAGAAACCTCCGTCTGGTATACTGATAATTTATTAAAAGAAATCAATGATAATTAAGACTATTTTATCAAAAATTAACCAACATCTTTAAAAAATGGTTTAAGCGAATCTTCGGGAACAGGTTTGGTAAAAAGACTCACAGCAATGAACAATATAATACTTACGATTACACCAGGTATTACTTCATTTAATCCAAATGGTTTTCCGCTTAGATACCAACTCAGTGCCGTAAAAAATCCGCCTAACATCGAAACGATTGCCCCTGCTGCTGTTCCACGTTTCCAGTTCAAACCAAATAATACTGTTGAAAAGAAGAAACTTGCAGTCAATGAAGCTTGGAGCAACACAACAAATTGAACCAGTTCAATTTGTTTCATCGCTAGAAATATAGGAATAATTCCAAGACCCAAAACTGCAATACGGTTTACTCTCATACGCTCCTTATCTGTAGCATTCGGTCTAATCATTGTGGCATAAAAGTCATGGGAGAAGGCTGATGCTGAAACCAGCATTACTCCGGAAACGGTACTCATAACTGCTGCTAAAATAGCGACAATAATTAATGAACCAACTATTGGCGGAAGGATGTTAATTGCCATAATTGTTGATGCAATATCAGGAGTGGACATATAAGGGTACAATGATCTAATAGCCATTCCAGCTGCAGCAACGGAAATTGCTATGATTGCTTGGAAAACAAACGAAAACCCGATTGCCAGTTTAACTGTTTTTTTACTGCGTAAAGTATACATACGAGCTAGTTCATATGGTGCTACACAAATAGAAAGTCCGAAGGCTGCACCCGCCCCTAAAAGATCTTTGAACCCGTGATGCCAAGTAAGCATATTTGGGCTAAAAGACTGTAAAAAATCTCCTACGAACGCTGCCCCTCCTGCTTGACTATATAAAATAGGTATCGCCGCGAAGAAACAGCCAGCCATAATGACAGCCTGAAAAAAGTCACTGTAAGCAGTTGCTCTCATACCACCAAACATTGTATATAATAAGGTGATTCCTATCGTGATTAGGACTCCCCACATAAATGGGATACCAAATAAGGTTTGGAAGACGTTTCCTCCGGCCTGATATTGTGCTGTTAGGTATACGGTGTAAGCAATAAGGATAAGTAAAGCTGAAATTCCACGTGCTGATTTGCTGTTGAATCTTTTTCCAACATAATCGGGAACTGTCAGTCCGTTAAATGACTGAAACTTCGGACCCACAAGTGTCGCCGCAACGATCCATCCAAGCCACATGCCAACCCAAATGAATAACCAGCTTGCACCTGTCAAATAGTGAACTCCTAAAGTACCCACAAAGGTTCCAGCACTCATTTGAGTAGCCGCAAACGCAGCTCCGCCAACTACAGGCCCAATTGAGCGTCCGGCTACTAAGAAGTCTTCACTAGTTTTATTTTTTGTCCAGGACCAAATGGCAATGCCGACAATTACTAAGAAATATAAAACAAGTACCACATAAAATGTAGTGCTAACATCAAACATATTTATCCCTCCACTTCGTCTCTATTCTTTACTCTTAAGAGCCCAAATAAAGTAACCTAAAACCCAGCATATAGAAAAAGCTACAAATATGGTAAACGGTGTCCCTAAATTAAACATTTATATCTCTCCCCACTTTCTGCTTGGATTTACTTTCATTAACGAGCCAGAGAGCAATAGTGCCCAAAATTATAAATAAACCTAATGCTGTGTACATATTGGATTTAGTAAATAAACCAGAGGGAGAATTACTGATTTCAAGATTCACAAAATTCGGTATATTCATCATATACTCTTCTATGGAACCTGATTTCCCGCTATCTATAATTGGGAAGGAGTCATGCAGATATTTTCCATTAGGAATGGTAACCTTAAGGAGCACATCATTACCGTTACCATCACTGCTAACAGATGGAATGATCATCGGTATTTTTAATTTTTCACCTGATTGATTAAATGAAATTTCATAACTAAACTCATTACTAATACCTTCTGGAATTTGAATGAGTAACCTATTTACTGTTTTATCCTCTTTTATTTCAAAATCCAAATTATTTCCATTTGAGATAAATGATAAATCACTTATATCACCCAAGTTTGTAAATATATGTTCAATTGTTCTATTCTCAAAACCTTCGATATTACTTAAAGTAACTGTTTCCGTTACTTGATTTCCTGATTCAGATACTGTAATATCCAAAGTTGCACTTTTTAGAAACGGTTTGGCATCTTCCGCAAATGCAGATGTTGAGCTCATTAATAAAATGAAGATTGTTAATAAAAATAGCCTCTTCTTCATTGCTTTCCTCCCCTTTATTAAAAGTAATAGTGTCACCAACATAATTATTTAAATATTATGTTTAATTCCCTCCTTTCAAACTTCTTTATGATCATTTGTTGAAAGGCTATAGAGTCCTAGAGCTGCTTTCATGGTTTATTTGATTATCAGGAGTATCTTCAAGTTTTCCTAAGGAAATGAAGATCCTAATAATAAATGCAATTAAACATGATAACCAAATCCATTGGAAATGACCGGATAATTCAAACAACAATCCATAAATATATCCCGAAATGGCTGATGCAATCTGTCCAATGGTATTTATGAGGCTTATCACAGATCCTTCATTATCTCTAACAATCTCTGAAGCTAGTGTTAGCACGGGGGCCATTGACCAAGAAATCCCTGTACCAACTAAGAAGGCTACAATATAAATACCAAAGTCCCTAAATACTAATAACCACAGGGAGCTTACAACCATAATGAAAGAACCAATGATTAATGTTGTTTTCCTTTCTCCCATCCAATCAGATACTTTTCCGGATACAGGGCCCATAACAATTTGACTTATCATTGAAATAGCCATAATCATACCAGCTTGTTGTTTTGAAAAACCTAATATTGTTTCTAAATAGGTCGGGAGCCAAACAAGAAAGCCATATAAACCAAACATCCCAAAAAACGAAATTCCTATAAGTTTTATGATGACCATTTTTTTTATTAGCTGAAAAATTGTTTGCCGATTTGAGGACTGTCTATTATTATCCTCGGAAACAATATTATTCTGTTTATTATCTTTAGGTAAAAACCAAAACATGATTAATATAATAACAAGGGTACTTGACGCGATAAAGAAAAGAGTTTGGAAGCTAATATAAGTAGAAAGTATCGGAAAAATTGTTAACGTCAAAAGCATTCCAGCCCCTGCTCCACCTTGCATTATTCCGATACTTAAACCTCTTTTCTTCCTTGGTGTATATGCTGAAAGCAACTTAATGGCTGGTGAAAATAATAGGGCCGACGATGCACCCATAACAAACCTTAGTACAATAGCAAATACTAGTGAATGGGTTAGTGCAAAAAGACACGAAGTAATCAGCATAATAAAAATGCCTATAAAAATGATCCTTTTAGGCGAATAACGATCTGCTAATGTTCCTGCAGGAATTTGAAAAAATGCATATCCCAACAGGAAGGCAGAAACTAAACCGCCTACTTCTGCATAACCGACATGATAAACGTCGCGTAATTCAATTAAAAATGGAACAACATCCATTCTTTGAGTAAAAGCCATGAAATGTATCAATGCTACAAAATAAACAACCATCCATTGATGAAATTTCATGTGAATCTACTCTTCTTGGATTTGATCGAAACAATCTGGCAGACCAAACCCCGGCTGCTGAGCAGGCTGATAGCCATTTGCATTTAATGACGATTTAAATGGATCACCCGAAATATAAAATGGACCAACAAGCTCATGAGCATATCTCCCTGAAGATAACATTGAAAGATGTCCCCCAGCGTGAGTACCTAACATTGTGTCCCATGGACTTATTAATACAAAATCAATACCAGCAGCCTCCGCCAAATTTATTATCTTCATTGCATGGGTTATCCCCGCGCATTTAATAAGTTTAATGCCAAATATATCAACTGCACCTTGTTTTATAAGCTGGAGTGCATTATGAATGGAATGAACACTTTCATCAGCCATGATGGGGACCTTTGTTTGTCTGCGGACTTCAGCAAGCCCATCAACATTCCAGCCGGGGACAGGCTGTTCAACGTATTCAATGGAGTACTCTGACATTCTTTCAATGGTTTGAATCGCTGTCTTAACCGTGTAACCCTGATTGGCATCTATTCGAATGTTAATGTTTTCTCCTATTGCTTTTCTTATTAATTTAATAGATTCAATGTCCTTATCAGGATTTAGGCCAACTTTTACTTTTAATGTTTTAAAGCCTTCTTCAACTTTTTGTACGGCAAGTTCGGCCATCTCTTCTGGAATACCTTCTCCTAGTACATAAGCAAGTGAAATATTTTTTTCCTTTCCACCCACTAATTGATATACTGGGACACTGAGCCTTTTCCCCTTAATATCCCACAATGCCATATCAATAGCAGATTTAGCGCTGGTTGCTGGATCTAAAGCCATGTTCATTTCATTGTGGATCTCTTCCAAAGAGAAAATATTTTTACCAATTATTTTTGGCCCTAAAACATTTTCAATGGCACTTTTCATCATTGTTGTTGTTTCGCCGGTAAAAAAGGGTAATTGAGATGCTTCTCCGATTCCTGTATATCCATCCTCATCTGTAATTCTTACGAATATGTGAGACTGGTAATTAGGAAATTCTCCATATGAGGTTTTAAATTTTTCATGTATAGGAGTGTTAATAATTTTTGCCTCTACTTTACGTATGTTCAATAAAACCCCTCCGTTCTGAACTGCTAAATTTTTTTAGAAATCAACAGTTCCTTAGTAGAATTAACTTTCCCTGATAATAACTTCGGTGGCGTTATATAAGCTTTCTTTGAATGTAATAAATTTGCACCTGCCATAGCTTCGGCAAATTTCAAAGATGCTTTCCCTGGATTTATTACTGGTACTCCTAAATGTGCGGACATCTCTTCAGCGACGTGTAAAAAGCCCATCGACATACAGCCTAAAATAAGAGTATCTGCCCTATCATCCTTAATGGCCTTTTCTCCTTCCTGAATTAATTTATCTAAGGTCTCCTGATAGCTTTCAGCTAAATCTAATACGGGCGTTTCGATTGCACGGACAGAAGCTAATTTTTTTCCAACTCCCGCTCTTTCAACAAGATGAATTAATGGATTTACCATACTATTTGTAACCGTAATGATTGAGAATCTATTTCCACATAATGCTGCAGCCAAGGCAGTTGTTTCTCCAGGCCCAACAATAGCCATTTTTTCTGTGACTTCCCTAACAGCATCTAAGCCGGGATCCCCATAGCATCCTAGTATAGCTGCATCATATCCCTCACGCTCCTTTTGAATCATCAATTCTACCGTTGATGGTATGGAGAGATATTCCTCATATACAGACTCTATCGAGGCTGGTCCTGATTCTGTGTCAACAATATCAACAATAGTATCTGATGATGCATAAGAACGAAGGAGGGAAAGGCGACGGTTCATTTCCGCTTTTCCAGCCTCAGTGCGGCTCATTGGCGAGGGAACAACATAAACAATTTTCAATGTGTTTACCTCCTCTTCTTTTAATAGCTAACCGGAAAAAGCCATACAGGGGATACCACAGCAAAAAAATCTATAAAAATAAGTAATCCCCTATTTGCTTTAAATTTTTAACTCATTAGGCCGGTTAATATAAGGAATTTTTAATTTTCATCTATTGCTTGCTCTATTATTTTTGCAGCCGTTTTTAAAGCATAGTTAACCTCATTACTTTTACGGACAAGTGAGTTATATATAAAATGGTATTGATTTGAATCCTTTTCTGCCTTAATTAATTCTTCGATAGCTGATAATTTAGGAATGACTGGTTGTTTTAACGCTAAATCGTGGTCAAATATATCGCCTTTCACATAATTTAAAGGTACTAAAACACGTGAAATTTCCATTAGGGTTTCATTAATAAATGCAACCTTTTCCTTATCAGAATAATCAATGGTTTTAATTAAATCTTGAAGTTTTATAGCACTCTCTTTTAATTTTGCAACTCTATCAATTGATAAACTTAAATCAAAATGACCATCTGCTTTGGTTTGCCAATCTCTAAGACCAACTTCAATCTCCTCAACACTGGCTAATTGGTTAACTGGAATGATCGGATCGGTTAGTGCTCTATATACAATGGCCAAATATATTTCACAATCCCGTTTTAAATTATCTGGATCAATTTTATCCAAAGTGTCTTCAGTCGTGTGCCACCACCAGCCAAATCCACCAGACCTGCCACCGCCAAAAAGCTGTCCAAATGCCGCTGCAGCCGGTTCGTTTGAAGGTTCCTGTTCTGATAATCCCATAAATAGCGAAGGCGTCCCTGTCCCCCAGAAAGACTGATCTCCCGCACGTCCAAATCGGCCACCTTCAAACTTTTCCCCAGTTAAGGCTCCGATGACATCTTTTGCAAGATCCTTTGTCTCGTTCATACAATTTGCTTCTGTTAGTACGTTTGCATCTTTTGCTCCGACCGAATCAACGTTAACATGAAGTACACAATTTTCAGTTAGGTCTTCCCAATGGGTATCACAATACCATGCTGAACCTGCATATCGTCCATGTGAATGACCGGACCAAAATGCAAAGCGAAGGGAGCGTTTTAACTTCCCCTGATAGTTTGATAGGATTCTGGCAAGTTCCAGCATAACTGCATTGGCCGTTCCATTATCCATTACACCGTAGTACCAAGAATCGATATGTCCACTGAATAGGACAAATTTATCAGGATCTTCACTGCCTTTTATTTCTGCTGTCAGAGTAGGGATCAAGCGGAATCTTGTGTCAACTTCGTTTGATATTTTACAGCCATTTTCTCCGTAAGCAAGTTGATTACGAATAGACTGACCAATTTCATTATTCACTGAAAGTACCGGTATTCCTGGCAGCAGTGATGCCGTTTCTGGAACAGGCGTGCCCCAAACTGGTGATACAATCATTTGATGGGTATGTTTTGCATTAACAAAAATTGCTCCTGCTGCCCCATACGTTTCAGCCTTTTTCACGGTTCCTGGTGTGGCTAATCCATCAATAACGACCACTTTGCCTTTAACATTACTTTCTTGGAATTCCTTGTCTGAACCACTGCCAACATCTATTACTTCTGCCTCCAAATTGTTGACTGGCTTAGACATCGCATGGGTAATACACTCATAGTTTTTACCTGAAATTTGAAGACTAGCATCACCAGGCAGACTGATATAACCATTACTGAACACTAATTCTGTTTGAATGCCAAAGCTTTCTAATTGATCTTTTGCATACTTAAAAGCCCTAAGCTCCTCCTCAGTACCTGAAAGTCTAACTTCCTTAGCAATTTCCTTGGTAAAAGTCATTAATTGTTCCTTTGAAACATTCCCAAGTAGTTCATTTTCAAAGTCTGTAAGGTTTCGAGTAACTTGCATAAATAAAACCCCTTCCTTTTTTTAAGGTTGTTTATTTCCTAGATCAAGTATTACCTGGCTACTGGTCTTAATTCCATTGGTAAAACAACTGATATCTAAATTTTCGTTAGGTGAATGATTATCCTCATCCGCATTGGCATATGGTACTAAAATGGATGGAAGTCCTAAGATTTGTGTAAAAACATAATCTGGATAGGTTGCCCCTATTGCCGGAATGATTAATGGCTTTTTTTGATGTATTTTTTCTACTGAGCCAATTACCTTTTGGACTAAATGATTATCTGGTGAGGTTCGTGATGGTTTAACTTTGCCGTGGCATACCATCTCTACCTGAAGTTGATTTTTTTTAATATGGTTTTCAATTTTATGGTAAATGTCATCGGGGTCCTGGTCTGCTGCAAGACGTAAATCCAATTTTACTTTTGCCACGCTGGGAATTATTGTTTTTGATCCTTCTCCCCCATAACCACTGGTTAGACCGCTAATATTAAAAGTCGGTTGAAAGGTCAAGCGGTTATAATAAGAATAGCCATCTAAATCTAATGTCTTTATTCCTAGAAGACTTGCAATCTCTTGAGCGTTAAATGGTAAGGATTGTAATAATTCTTGTTCATATTTTGTGGGAGATTTTACATCATCGTAAAATCCTTCTATTAATACTTCTCCATTAGAGGAGTACATGGTTGTTAATGCATGAATAAGCTGCCACGCTGGGTTAGGGACTATCCCCCCTTTGTTTCCGGAGTGATGGTCCTTATTAGCTCCTTTCGCTGACAACTCTATATAGAGCATCCCTCTACAGCCTAGTGTTATAATCGGGAGTCCGGAATTATGTAATGGACCATCCGCAGTGTACACAAGGTCTGCTTGAAGAAGATCCCTGTGTTCTTCAACAAAAGGAGCAAAATTTTCACTTAAATTTTCCTCTTCCCCATCAAAAATAAGTTTTACGTTAATTGGAAGCTTACCGTATATTTCTAGGATTGATTTAATTGCGAGAATATGGGCTAAAAGTTGCCCTTTATTATCTCCTGCTCCCCTTGCATAAATTTTCCCATTTCGAATCTCTGGTTCAAACGGATTACTAATCCATTTTTCGTAAGGATCAGGCGGCTGAACATCGTAGTGTCCATAGAAAAGGATTGTAAATTCATTTTCGGGATTAATTATTTCCCCATAAACAATAGGGTGTCCTTTTGTTTCAATCATATTGGATTTAATTCCAGCATCCTCCATGATAGTAACCAGTAACTTTGCACATTCTTCCATCCCAATATTTTGCGAACTTATGCTTGGTTGTTTCAGTAATTTAAATAAGACATCAATATATTTCTCTTGATTATTTTCAATATGGCCTTTTATCAGCTCCATTTTTTCACCACCTTTTTAAAAAGTTCTTTTATTATAAATGCAAGCTTCATGCCAAAATTAATTCCACTTAAATTGGGACTAAAAGAGCCGTTTTTTTAAAAAAATAGGTTGTTTAGGTTGGATTAGGTTCAAAAGTAGTTTTCCTAACGAGCTTAAAGAGAGGTAAACATTCCGCGGATCCCTTATGCACACCCTAAAGCTTATAAAACCTAGCCTGGGTGGCAATTTTAATGGCAAACCCAAAAGGCAAGGAATGAATTATCAGTATTATGGGAAATTAATAAGATGATATGATTCATCCAAATAGTGTGATACGATGTATGGTATCTAAAAGAGGACGTGATAATATGATAAAAATTGAACTGCCAGCAGCAGATATTACAATTACGGAGAGACAGCAGGATCGAAAAGAAGATGAACCAGTAATCAAACCAATCTATGGATTCATCGATTTTCACCTTATTCCACGTGACAAAGGCGGCATCTTCTTATTCTATAACATTAATGATGAGCTTCTCTTTGTTGGGAAAGCACGGAAACTGCGCCAGAGAATTAAAAAGCATTTCGAGGACAATGTGTCACCAATAAAAAATCACCGTGATGAAGTCTATAAAATTGAGGTTTGTATCGTAGACGACGCAATGGATAGGGAAATATACGAAACATATGCCATCAATACACTGCATGCAAAATATAACATAGACAAAGTGTTCTATAAATAAGGTAAAAGGACAAGGGGACAGGCACTCTGTCCGGCCGGCCGGCGGACAAGGTGCCTGTCCCCTATTTATTTAATACCGAATCAATTAATTGATTAAGTTTGTTGATATTTACCTCGTCATTAAAGGAGTCTTTTAAATGATACTTCTGCTTTAGCTTTAGTACCCTTGCAACACTTTGATTAATTCTATCCTCTGATATTTCACCGCGTTCAACTGCCGTCTTTAACTCTGAAATCACCTTAATAACCTTTTCATAATCATGGGCAACCATGATGATATCGCTGCCTGCTTTTACCGACATCACGGCAGCACCGCCTATATCATAGTTTCCTGTAATAGCCTCCATTGTCATATCATCCGTTATGACAACTCCCTCAAAACCCAGTTGGTTTCTTAAGAGCTTTGTAATGATTACTTCAGACATGGAGGATGGGTGTTCGGGATCGATTTTTGGCAGTAATATATGAGCAATCATCACCATTTCTGCCCCTTCATCAATGGCCCGTTTAAACGGAATCAACTCGAGCTTTTCCAGTTCCGCTTGTGTTTTATTCACCACCGGCAACTCCAAATGTGAATCAACAGAGGTATCTCCATGACCAGGGAAGTGTTTAATAGTAGGTATGATATTCTCCGATTGCATCCCTTTCATCGTTTGAATGCCCAGCTTGCTGACAAGATCCGGTTGACTCCCGAATGAGCGATCCCCAATCACAGGATTTTCCGGATTGCTATTTATGTCAAGAACGGGTGCAAAATTAACATTAAAACCATAGGACCGTACTAATTTTCCAAGAACACTGCCTATTTCATAAGAGAAGGAAGGGTTGCTGCTGCTTTTCTCTCCTATTTCTAGGTTAGAAGGAATGTCCATTAAATTTCCTGGCAGCTTAGATATTCTTCCTCCTTCCTGATCAATACCAAAAAACAAAGGAATCTTGCTTATACTTTCTGCTTTGAGGTGATTTATAAAAGCTACCGTTTGGGAAGGACTGGTTAAGTTTTCTTTATTAAAAATCACTCCTCCAACTTTGTATTTATTGATTAAATGCTCATCCTCTAGTTTAGGTTCAGTACCTGAGATGCCGGCAAAAATCATCTGACCCAACTTCTCATCTAGACTCATATTTTCGATTACTTCAGGAATTTTTAAAGAAGAAAGGTCTCGCTGATTTTTTTCGGCTGGTTCCATAGCTACCACTGAAATATGATGTACAGATGGGTTTTGATCATTATCATTAGGTTTATCCAGGATCCATTTTAGCTGGAATTTGGAGTTGACCTGGTAAATTAAAATGATTTGATCGTATTCAGCATCTTGATAATATTTGGTTTCATTCGGATCGCCTAATTCATCGAGAATTTCCTGATAATGAATATCCTGCATGGCATTATCAGACGAACGTAAATCAAATGCAATAGAATCATGAAATCCAACGGTTACACCTTGAGTTGGATAAGCAGCAAAATCACCAACAGATGTCTTGTCAACTTGTTCAGGTTCACCGTACTGTTTTGTGACTTCATCGTATTCAGTTAGACCTGCTACAAAAGGAGAACCGATAACCATACCTTTTTTAGCCAGAGAAAAAATCTTATCAATCGTAGGAACCCCGTCGATGTCTTCATTTTCACCTGATTCAGGAGGATCCTCATTACTGGTCGGTGGCTGATTCATTTGATCCGAATCTCTATCAATAAAAAACAAGAAAAATAAAGCCCCCAAAAACACAATCAATAAACTCATTAAAATCATTTTTTTATACATATTAACCTCCAATATACATCCTACCAAAAAATGCAAAAAGGACAAAGGGACAGGCACTCTGTCCTTCATAGAAGGACAAGGAAAGGACACGGGGACAGGCACCGTGTCCGTAAAATAAAATGTAACATATATTGTTGCGTGTAATACTATAATGTATTATATACAGTATAAGAAAATGAGGTGATAGACAATGGGTTCTTTGTTGGATTCCTACACGACCGAACTTAGAAGAGGAACATTAGCCCTAGCTGTTTTGAGTCAGTTACGAACCCCTCAATATGGATATTCGTTAGTTCAGGTACTTGAAAAAGCTGGTGTGACCATTGATCAAAGTACTTTATATCCCTTGTTACGCCGCTTGGAAAAACAAGAACTCGTGACGAGCAGCTGGGACACTACAGAAAGCAGGCCAAGAAAATATTATGTATTAAGTGATTATGGATTGGAAGTATTCGAACAGCTGAAAAATGAATGGAAGAAGATGACACTTGAATTAAAGTCCTTGCTGGAGGGAGATGTCAATATTGAATCTGATTGACACTTATATTTATGAAGTAACAAGAAGGCTTCCAGAAAAAAGTCGTAAGGATATCGCAATGGAGCTTAAATCAACCATTGAAGATATGCTTCCGGAAAATTATACAGAAGAAGATGTGATGGAGCAGCTAGAGAAATTAGGGAACCCTGCAGTACTTGCCGCAAGTTATCGAGACACCCCTAACTATGTCATTGGTCCAAAAGTATATGATGCGTATATCCACACCATAAAACTAATCATTCCATGGGCCATTTTGATCACGGCTCTGGTGCATGTTGTTGAAAGCATTATCTTGTTTACTGGTGAACAGTCCATACTCAATGTGATTATCGAAAGCTCTGCTACGATTATAGGCAGCATAATAATGACTCTAATCCAGGTTTTCTTTTGGGTTACTATGGTCTTTATTGTTATTGAACGGGTTGGATTGTCAAATACAGATTTACCATTAACCAAAAATGGAGTGTCTTGGTCACCTGAAGACTTAAAGAGCATCGTTATCATCCCTAGGAAAAAAATCATTTCCAAAGGAGAAATTATTTTCGGCTTTATTTGGATTGGTATATGGGGGCTCGTTTATTTTAATGCTGATCATCTTGTGGGAATATATCATTCTATCAATGACGGCGGGTTACAATTTGTCATGCCGATCTTTAACCAGCATGTCCTCCTCACCTATTGGCCAATTATTGTTGCCTTTATTATTTTAGAAATTGGGTTACTCCTGTATAAATTTAAAGCTGGTCAATGGACTTACCCGCTTGCATGGACCAATACCATTATTCACAGTGCTAGTATTATCGCATTTTTTGTCATTGTAAAAAATCCAAATTTATATAATCCAGACGTGATTCCTTATTTTGCGGATATCATTGAAACAAATGCCCTATCAGTAGAAAATACGATGAACTGGATTTGGCGGGGTCTGATCATCACGCTTGTTATTACTCTTGTTATGGAAATTTATGACTCTTTTCGTAAAGCACGAATATAGGTATCCATTTAATATAAATATGGGAAGCAGGGATCAAACATAATGATCGCTGCTTCCCATTATTTTAGTGCCCCTGCCAAGGAATTTTATTTTATCATATTTACGGACAGGGGGACAGGCACTCTGTCCTGCTTGGCAGGACAAGGTGCCTGTCCCCCTGTCCGTATGTTACACTAGATTTGCTTAACTAATAAATGGGAAGAAGGCTGTAATATGAAAATTGATCTTCCAAAAATTTCACCTGAGTTATCTTCGAGAAATTTTCACGATATTTTTTATGATGATGATCACATTCTTGAAATGTGTGAAATCATTGACTCTTCTTTTGAAAATGAATCAGCAGATAAAGTCAGACTATATAATGTCGTAATCAAGAATTGTAAGTTCACAAATACAGACTTTAGTAATATGGATATGACAGATGTTTGTTTTGAAAACTGCGATTTGTCTAATGTTAATCTAAGCCATTCTTCTGTTCATAGGGTTGAATTTAAAAATAGTAAACTAATGGGTGTTAATTTTGAAGAATCTAGCTTGGGGAATGTTAAGTTTGAGGGTTCCGTACTAAACTTGGCGGGGTTTGGAAATTCTAAGCTGGAAAAAGTGATATTCGAAGAAGCTTCATTAAATAGCACCGATTTTTTTGACTGTAAACTTAAAAAAGTTGAATTTCAAAAATGTAACATTGATGGAGCAAACTTTGATCAAACTTCTTTAAAAGGGATTGACATTAGTTCATCTGATTTTGATTCCCTTACTGTTTCCTTTGAAAGCTTAAAAGGATGCAAAGTTTCTTCCTATCAGGCCATTCAGTTTGCAGCGCTAATGGGATTAATTATAAAAGATTAGTATTTTAGCATTCCAAAACGAGAAGGGAGGCGTTCTAAATAAACTTTTTTGAATGCCTTCTTTTTCCGATGCCTGCATGTGGTTCACCCTCAATAATATATTTTCCCCAGATATTCCCTTGTTCGCAAAAATTCCATTCTGCCTTTCCACTATAAAGAGCCTTCCTAATTACGCAGAAAGGCTCTAATCTAAGCTTGTCCAAAATGATTTTCCCAACACCTTATTAACCGTTACATCTGTATTTGAATTCAGGTCCTGTCTGTATAAAGTACCCGCTTCTTACTTGTCCAGCCCAGTTCTTCAAGGCAGAAGTCCATTTTGGACTCGTAAAAAAGTCATCCAGTGTCTCAGTGCTTGGGAACCAAACAATCGGAGTAAACGGAGCGAACGGACCTGCCCCTCCCCAAATACCGCCTGCTTGAACACCGTCTTCAATAACAAGAAGCAACGGCAGACCACGTTCAAAGCCCATGGATGGTTCAATTTGCAATAAAGGAGTGTAAGGTTCACCTTGACGTGTTGGGCCAGTTGGCCTTAAAAGAACCGAGGCTAATCCATAACTAGAATTGATCATTGTACGAATATTTTCTAATAACGTATTAGGGTATTCTTCTGTATTAGGGAGCGTTCTTGGGAAGAGCAGTTCCTTTTTAATTTCTTTAAACATGCGAATCACAAATTGCTGGCGAAGTGAAAACGGCGGATTGGAAGGTCCAAGTGTAAAAAGATTTTGATGGCTGAAAAAAACAGGGATTCTAAAAAAGGCTGACGCAGCATCATTTAAATCTTGCAGATCTTTGTAGCATTGTGCCATTTCTTCCCTGCTCAATTCTGTATTCGAAATTTCATTAGCATTTGAACGGCGACGCTTTTGGTTCTTGTTTGTCGTTTTTGCCATATTTTTACCACCTCCTTTATAACATGTTATTTGGGAGGTGGAAGTACGGATTGGACATAAGAACAAACAATAAAAAATAATGCACCTTATCTGAAGAAAAATGGCTTTTCGAAGTCTGAGTTACTTTACGGAAGCCAGGGAAATTAGGAGTGGGTCCTGCATATGAATGTCTTCGGTCTGGGGAAAATCATACAAAGGAACGCTGATAACCCAGGTATCAGCCTGCTACCCGATAGATCAAAAACCTCTCATAAGGATTCCGCTCATATAGTTCCGGTATTTTCACTTCCTTTAGCACTTCAAAAGGCGTTTCATTTTCCAAAAATTGAACATAGTCATCATGTCCGTAGTATAAGATGATATCTGCTTCCCGCCAGTTTTGCTCTAGTGATCCAAGGATCTTATGGACAATTTTTCTAAAAATATGTATAGAAAAGGGATTGAAAAAATAAAACCGGTTATCTGATTCCTTAATGTCATATTCCTCTGCCAAGCAATGATAGAATTGTATCTGATCCGGATGACCCTTCATTTTTTTCTGATAGTTCTCCAGATTTTCCATGGCCATCTCATGAAAGTCTTTATTCATTTCGATTCCGGTGACAGAGGCATGATAGAAGTGATGTATGTAGAAATTTAATCTGCCTAGTCCGCAGCCGAAGTCTACGATATGATCTGACCGGCTCACTTCATAATGTTCAAACAACACTTCCAATGCGCTGTATGGTGTCGGTTCATAACGGTGATATTGAAATAACCGAACGGAAGGCTGATTTTTCAAGTCACCTGTTTTGATATGCATTAATTTATCGTAATCAAGTTCTTTCATTATACTTTCACCAATTTTCATTGTTTTTTTCTTATGATGTTATTGGCTTTGCCTGTGACCTTAGGTCCTAAGAGCTTTCTTCTATTTTAACACAATAATAAACCCCCTCTTTCTTTAAAAAATAAGATCTTATGCTGCCAGCGGGGTGATTTGGACAAGCGAGGTATCCATGCGGCAAATATGTAGACCCTCTATATTTTCAGTCATTCTCCAGGGATCTTGATGATGTTGATCCATGCTATGATCATGATAAATATGAAAAATAACGTAAAAGTATACCGAGAGAAAGCCACTTATTTTATAGGCGGCTATTGATATAGGGTTTTATCAAAACCGCCTCGTTTCCTCCTCAATTAAGGCTAGAACCGTTCCTGTATTTCATTCAAAATTTCATTTTACGTTTTGATTGGAACCTTCTACAATAAGTATAAAAAAACAATTTAATCATGTGAGGAAGAAAAAAATGATAAGGGAAGCCACTGAAAAAGACTTAATAGAGATTTTAGACATCTATAATGATGCGATTCTCAACACAACTGCTGTATACACCTATAAGCCCTACACGCTTGAAAACCGGCAAATTTGGTATGAACAAAAGATGGCTGAAGGCTATCCAATATTAGTTTTCGAACAAGATCATAAAGTGGCTGGCTTTGCGACCTTTGGTCCTTTTAGACCATCGGCCGCTTATAAATATTCCATTGAGCATTCAGTTTATGTAAATAAAGAATATAGACAAATGGGAATTGGGACTTCCTTATTAAAAGAATTAATCGCTATAGCCAAGGATAGGGAGTATATGACCTTAGTTGCGGGAATTGATGCAGATAATGTAAAAAGCATAGCCATGCATGAAAAGTTTGGCTTTGTTCATTCCGGAACAATAAAAAAGGCAGGTTATAAATTTAATAGATGGCTTGATTTAGCGTTTTATCACCTAGAGCTCGGCGGGCCTAAAAATCCTTCAGAAGGATAAGAGGTCACAGGGACTGGTTTGTACTGTGTCCTCGGGACACGGCACAATCTCCTTGTCATCGCAATGTCTGCCGGGACACGGTGCCTGTCCCCCTGTCCACGCAAAACCCCCGGACATGGTGCCTGTCCCCCTGTCCACGCAAAACCCCTGGACACGGTGCTTGTCCGCTAGATTTCTACCAGTTGTTTGGTTTCGGTGTTTATGGATAGTCCATGAATTTTTATGTCTGCTGGCATTAGTGGGTGGTTGCGGATGGTGTTGACATTTTTTTGGACAATCTCGGCGGCTGTTTTGGTTCCTTCTAGCCATTCGCTTGCGCTGAAACCGGGAAACTCTGGCTTGCAGTTGTTGAATAGATAATCTAGTGTTTCTAGTTTCTCTTGCAATTCTTTATTCTTGTCTGCCATGCTCAGGATCTCCCCTGCAGGCAGCTGATTATTCTTTGCGGCCACGACAACGATCTCTTCAATATTTTCCTGATAAACGGCAATAATCATATCCCTCATGACATCGCCATATGGCTGAAAAATTCCCTGTCCATAAGTATTTAAGATCAACAGATCCTCGGTATTAAGTTCATTTATGATGTGATTGATACTTTTTTTTAAATCCTCCGGCTCGAACTCCCTATCCGTTACAAACAACACCTTCTTTTTTCTCTCTAAATCCATTTCATTCGCTTCCTTCATTTTTAGTTTTGCGACAGCTGGCTTTCCAGATCAGCTGCCAGCCTAAAGACGATGACCCGTTCTCCAGTTTTTGTACTAAGATCCGTATAGAAACTGATCACTTCCTGGCCTGTGATGTTAAAAATAATTTCTTTTAATTCCTCTATCCCCGACTCTACCAGGCTATTTCGATTTTGTTTAACAGATAATAGTCCCCGTTCGTCTTTACATAGCGAATACTCAGCAGGCGTTAATATACCTCGCAAAACAACGATAATCATATCCCTGAGAATATCAGATTTAACTGACACGGAGCCGCGCCCGAGATATGTTTTTTCCCAATGCGTTAATTCTCTGCTAATTTCAGCTTCAATTGCTCCTTTTGACTTTTCCATGGTGCTTCCTTCTTTCATATATATAAAAATTTTAACGAATCTGCCGGGGAGGTGGTTAAGACCAGCTCTCCCAGCGTCCTTGTGAATCAACAGATGCAAGACGAATCCAGCCGTTTTGAACCTTTTGGCGAAATAGCGGATCACTTCCAAGAAGTCTCTCCACATATTCCCTTGGTGCTTGAATGACAACTAATAATCTTAGAGGTTTATGATAGATCTCTTTATCTGACTTCATCACTGACTGCCAAGGAAGTCCAGTTAATAAATCGCTGGCATTGCCCTGCATGACTCCAATTCCGGATGTGACGGTTTGGGTGGCCTTATTCCCGCTGCCATAATAATGCGGGGCAACTGTGGATGCATAGTATTGCAGGTTAATCCACTGGGAGACCGTTGCTGGACCCTTGATAATATTAGCAAGCAATTCACCATCTTTATCTTTTTCCCAGGTATAGTTATGAAGAAAAACTTCACCATGCAAATTACAGCTTTTTGTCAGTTCGCGCTCCCCGATAATGAAGGCTGCATTGCGTGCAAGCCCCCACTCCGGGCGTACCTCACTCCAGTCATTTGCGATCCGCTTGGCCTCTGCACTTGGATTTTTACATGCGGCTGTGATATTAGGCAATTGTTGTAATCGCTCAGCATTTGCCTCCTGTCTCACCCTTGGAAGTGCCAGGTTTACCTCCTCAAATGCTTTTTTCGCAGCGGTTGAGAGTTCTGGTACATAGACCCAGCGAAGTTCATCAAGTGAGGTGATATGCTCACAAGCTGCAAATGCGGTATCATCCGGAATCACTATTCCCATTTTTGCAAGATTTTTTCTTACCGACGGAAGATTACATAAAGCCGCAAGTACTCGCGCATTAAATTCACCTGATGCACCTCCACATGCCCCGCAGTCTAGTGCTGCAGCATATGGGTTGTTCAAGCTTTGGCTTCCGTGGCCGCAAATGACCACTAAAGGAGCGAAGTTCTCAGTTAGCCCGATCATCTTTAACGCTTGCTGAACATAAATGACTTTCTCTTCTTCAGTAAATCCAACGGGCAGCTCTGATTCAGGGTGATCCATGTGGTCTAGTGAAAGGGCAGCCGCAGGGTTTCGCAGCCATTTTTTATAAACTTTGCTAAAAGCCGAATGGGTACTCCTTGGAACAAAGCTACGAGCCAATGTTTGCAGCCCAAGCCAAGGGCCGCTTATTTCCGGCAATACAAGGCTTGAAAGCAGATTATGTTTCATTGACTTAAAGGTTTTCCCAAGTGAATGGGCTGCGTGAACACGCTGTTCATATTGTTTTAAATCGAGCTCAGGCAATGATTCCATTACCTTGAATTGTGGATTTGACATGACCGGCAAGGATTTATGGCTGTGGCTGCTGCAAAGCTTGTTCGTTTCAATCGGCAGTCCGAAAAATCCAGCAGTACCAAATGTTTCAAAAGGACCTTGTTCCTCAAGTTTACG
Organism: Cytobacillus sp. MT66; assembly: GCF_058792595.1. NCBI lineage: Bacteria > Bacillati > Bacillota > Bacilli > Caryophanales > Bacillaceae > Cytobacillus > Cytobacillus sp. MT66. The sequence goes on along the minus strand of NZ_JBXAFB010000024.1, from coordinate 9,165 downwards.
GCGAAAAGGCTCAGAGCGGACGTCAATACAAAAAACGAACTGAGCTGCTGCTGCCTTTTTTGCTGATTCGACCGGTTTGGCTGTGATCATCTCCATTAATTGATGCTCATAGGTCTTTTCCCATGCTTCCAGCCAAAGCCTCTGACGGATGGTTTTATCAAAGAGATAACTAAGCATTAAACGGGCTTTAAGTTCCGGTAAAGGCATTTGAACCCATGCATGTATTGGCAGATGACTATAAGAAACACATTCAGTAATCAATGAATCTAAGCGGACATGATCTTCTATCGTTTGCTGCTGCAAAGGCAGATATGGACTGATTAAAGCCCACTCTATCGAAACTCGAACAGCTAAATAGTCTATTAGCAATGTTTTTTCCTCAGCAGATTGCTGGGAGCGCCAAAGCATCATACCTGCCCAGCCTGGCATAGCGAGTAAATGGGCTTCAAGATACTCTTTTATATCATAATAAGGGACTTCCAGTCTAAGCAATCCTTCTTTTAACGCCGTGCCTGCATCATCAGGCAAAACTTTTAGCTTCTTGCGAATACCAGCATTTAGCGCCGGGTCAAGCTTAATAAGTTTTCGCCACGCATGATAAAAGCCTTCCTCGCGATTTGGCATAGACCAGGCATCCTGGGATTCGTTTAAGTACAATTTGCTCCACTTGATGGTATGATAGTTAAGCTCCTCAGCTGCCCGTCCGTCGCCAAACTGCTCCAAGCGCTGGCTATATGTGCGAACTGAACGTTCTTGCCCGAACTGGAATTTGAAGGGGCCTAATTTTTTTACAAGTCTCTTTAAATCAGGCGAAGTCAATTGTTCAGAGGATGCTTCATTTAATAAAATAGCTCTGCAGTATTGCTCAGCGTCTTCCCGTGGCAGTTTTAAGAACTGTGCATCAAGCCACTTGTTAAGTCCCATTTTTAAAATATCAAGGTCAATCTCCCCTTGTTTCCATGCCGTCTGTAATATGGCATCACTCGGAAAGATATCTACGTCACAAACTTTTTTTAGCCGGCGTGCAGCTTCTTCAAATGATTCATGTTCAAAGCCCGACCAAGGACTGCGTGCCGCAAACGTATGAATCGGACCAAGCGGTGCAATGACTTTGCTTGCTGATTCTACTAAACCATTCAAATCAAGTTGATTGATATCAAATTCCTTTTCCAAATAAAGATTTTTAGCTAATGTGGTAGTCATCATTTATTCCCCCCCTAACATCATTTTGTTAGATACTTTGGATGGCTTTCAATTGAATCATGCCGAGGTTCACTCCATTTTACCAGCCAAAGGTACATGAACGTATAGATGTTTGATGAACGATGGCGAACCGCCCATGCACCTGCCAAACTGCCCGCTGACAAGATAACAAGAAGTAAAACGGCTGCAACTATTGGCGGCTGTGCGTCCATTTGTATAGCTTCATTCAAAAGGCGAGCAAAGGAAGAATGGATGAGGCCAAATACAATCCCTGCCCCTAAAAACAGTGAAAATCCAGCCATGCGCCCGATATAGCCATATCCGGAGGCTACGAGCTGTGTCCAGGCGTAAAACACGGACCATCCTATAATGAAGGCACTTATTAACTCATACGTCTCTCCATGTGCTGTCAGCCAATAACAAGCGCCAACGAATAAGCCTAAAGCTCCTCCAGATAGGGTCCATAAAATTGACGGAGCTTGAGACGAACGGGATACTGGGCGATTTTGATGCACGGCGCTCCCTGCCTGCAAGAAAAGGGTGGCTTTAAAGAGACCGTGTAATATAGCGTGTACTACAGCTGCCCAATAAGCGCCAAGTGCACATTGAATGAGCATGAATGCCATCTGTGCGATGGTAGAACCAACAAGTTTCCGTTTATAATCAGCTTGAACCAGCATCATGCCGGTTCCTATCAAAACCGAAATACTAGAAAATATAAGTAATATAATCTGTGCCGCATCACCGCTAAAAAGAGGAGAAAAACGGGATAGCATTATGCCCCCAGCATTAACAATACCTGCATGCATAACAGCAGAAATTGGCGTTGGGGCAACAACCGAATCTAGAATCCATCGCTGAAATGGCCACTGTGCTGCAGGTATAACTACGGCGGCTATAAGAAGCAGGTTGATAGTGGTTTTCTCCCATGAACCAAGCTGTGCCAGGCTATCATTCGTAAGTGCAAGTGATAGCTGCCAGTGCCCAGTTGCTTGAGTGACCCAGATAACTGCCAATAGCAGGAGAATCCAGCTGCCTATAAAGTACTGGCCAGAAACACTAGCTGCTTTTCTAGCTACTTGCCATTCTTTTTTTAATCCGATCAGCAGAGTCAATCCGAGAAGTGTCATCCCCCAGAATATAACCAGCAAACGAAGATCATCACTCAACCAAGCTAGTGAGTCGGCCACGGTTGTGAGTGTCAGTAATAGAAAATATTTTCGGTAAGCACGATCCCCTAGTAAGTACCGGACAGAATAGCGTTGGACAATTAATCCGATGGTGAGAACAAATACCGCCAACAGCCACGATAAGGACTCAAAGCGCCATGGCCCAACAATTGTCCTGCCGCTGTTAAAAATCAGGGCGAACAGTGCCATGATTGGAGGCAATGAGATGATGCCAATGTGAATTTTAACAAAGCTCAGAGGAACTCTTGAATGTAAAAATATAAATGCACTAAGCATCGAGAGTGCAAGCAAAATGAAAAATCCAGCTTGCAGCGTATCAAAATTAAGTGTACTTTCCATTTAGCTTCTCCCTTTTGCGTAAAAATAAAAAAACCGACAATTTTCAAATTTAATGGAAAAGTACCATTAAACTGTTGAAAAATTGTCGGTTTACTTTAAACGACCTTTTTAGGTTTTTTATAGTCTACCAGTTATATAGATTTATTTACATTCAAACTTATCCCAAAAAACTATAATTATAGAATCACTTTTTCATCTAACCAATTCTAGATAATTAGCTGAATGCTAAAGAGATCTATTGTTTTATAGAAATTGGACAATATTATTAGCGAGTTTTATTTTACTGCTAATTAAATATTCTGTCAAGCAGGCCTTTATGAATTTGCCTGCACGGCAGCATCCCTCATTTAGAAAATAGCCAATGCAATGAATCAATGGACTTTCTGTATCCTCATCTATCAAGATAAAACCACCAATATTTAATTAAGCTTATACCTATAACTCTATCCCCTAATTAACCTGCTTGGCAGTTTACAAAAGCTTTACGCTATGTTCAATTAATTGTCAATGTCCTCATAGCTGTATACCTCGTTTATCAGTATATATTTATGTTCATAGGAGGATTTACCTGCAATCTTTGATCATCGAAAAATAATGAGGCTGTAATGCAGCCAAACTAAGAAAACGAGGGATGAAAATGGCAATTACTTGGAGGAAAAGAAAGGACTCTATTTATCTGGCAGGGTTTGGGGAGGATATCAACAAAATTAAGGTTTCAGAAAAACGAATTACTTCTAAGCTAAGCATGATTGGATTAACGAATGAGGATTTACAGATTATTACTAACATGCAGCCAATAATAGAAGGACATATTGATCAGTTGGTAAATGATTTTTACGAGACAATTCTTGAAATTGAAGAATTAAAACAAATTATTGATACATATAGCAGTGTGGAGAAGCTTAGAAGCACGTTAAAAATGCATTTAGTTGAAATGTTTTCAGCCAATATCGATGAAGAATTTATTGAAAAAAGGTCTAGGGTTGCAAAGATACACTATCATATCGGTTTGAAGCCGGAATGGTATATGGGGGCGTTTCAAAACTTGCAGCAGTCAATTATTGAACTGATATTCGATAAGGTAATTCTCAAACATGAGTTGAGAAAGATCATTATAGCTATCACCAAGATACTAAGCTTTGAGCAGCAGCTAGTATTAGAAGCATATGAACTTGAAAATGCAAACCAGCGGGAACAAGATTACCAGGAAGTACGAAATGGCGTAAAACAAAAAATATTAGAAGTTAGCTCAGAGTTAGTTGCTACTGTCGAAGAAACCACTACAACAGTTGAGAGTGTCATAGAAAACACCAATGAAGCAAATAATTTTGTCCTGCAAACCAATGAACAAAGTAAAATGACACAAAAATATGTTAGTGAAGGGCAAAAAGAGCTGCAAGAATTAGCAAACCAAATTCAATCGATTAAGTCTCATTTACATAAAATGAATTCGATGGCAGTCAATCTGGTTCATTCTACGAAACAAATCAAAGGTGTTATTGGGATTGTGCAATCGATAGCAGATCAAACAAATTTACTTGCGTTAAACTCAGCGATAGAAGAAGCTAGAGCAGGAGAATACGGAAAAGGTTTTGCTGTTGTTGCAGATGAGGTAAGAAAATTAGCCATACAAACTAAAAATTCCATTAGCCAAATAGAAGAACTTATAAAATCCTCGGATGAGTATACCCAGAACGTTAATGATTCTCTCTTAAATGTAAACCTTGCTGTAGAAGAGGGTATTGCTAAATCAAATAAAACATATGATGTTTTTCATAAAATTACAGAACTTATTCATCAATCAGTTGAGTCGATTTCAACCGTAAGTAAAGAAATCAGTCAAATTACCGAAACCATCAATGAATTTGGTCAAGCTATGTCTAATGTAACCTTATCTGCTGAGAATCTCGAGCATACGGCAACTATAGCATAGCGGTTAAATGTTTAATTTTTTATTGAATCGCCATTTTACTCAAAGTTTTATTGGCACTCATAAATCCAATTTTTAATATGTATCTTTAGCTTCTGCAATCTGATCCAAATAAAAATAGGCGCTATCCTTTTTTTAAGTATAGCGCCCTTTTATTTTGAACAAGCAAGGTTTTTTTAAAAAAACCTTCCACGTTTGATGAGGTAGATAGAGTATAATATTTATATTTATCCAGATTGACGGACAATATGATCCGCCAGTCTTATGGCTAAAGCAGTATTTGAAACTCATTATCGAAATCCTGATTATACAAAGCCAGGTTTCCAATCTCAACAATTTCAGCTTCATATCCTTCTGGAAATAATCAAGTTGTTATTCATTAAACTGGATATATTGTTTTATGGTCTGCAATAATAGTCATTTGGTACTTTTCCTTGCTAAACTCAACATGTGCATCTGATGAATAATACCAAGTCTTTTGGTTTTCCTCCACATCAAATAGATTTAATTCCTCTTTAAATTTGATGATCTCTTTGGCATCTTCTTCGGGAATTTTGATAGAAATAACCCACTTATCTTTTTTTGGATGAATATCATATTCATCTGTTTGATAAAATAGCCGGCTTCCAATTGAATGACGAATCAATAACATATTAGGCACCACCCAAATCTATCAATAAAAAGAAGGTTTCATTAGTTGATTTTAGAGTAAGTTCATTTAGCTCAGTTATACGTGCACTGTCTCTTTTCCCAATAAAAACATCATCATTTAAAATAAGCTCGCCATCAATCACAAAGACATACATCTTTCTTCCTTGTTCTTGTTGATAGAAGATCTGTTTTCCCGCATCTAATGTGGATAAGTATAATGTAACATCACTATGAATCTTCGAAGCTCCCTTGGTCGGGGTTGAAGAAACAATTGGTAACAACTTATTCCTCATTGAATCAGTATTATAAGAAATATCCTCATAGGAAGGGGGTAATTGCTTTTTTGTTGGTTTAAACCATAACTGTAAAAAGCTTGCTTCCTCTTCTAAAGAAGGATTCATTTCAGAATGGAGTAAACCAGTTCCTGCAGTCATACGCTGAACATTTCCAAATTGTAATATCCCGCTATTTCCCAGACTATCTTCATGCTTAAGCTGACCATGCAATACAATCGAAACAATTTCAGCTTCCCTATGCGGATGTATGCCAAATCCTTTTCCTGCTTGTACTGTATCATCATTAAAAACACGAAGTGGGCCAAATTGGATATTTTCCTCATCATAGTACTCACCAAATGAAAAACTAAGATTGCTCTTTAACCAATCATTTTTAACTGAGTAACGAGATGACGCCGGAAATCTTTGAATCATTTATCTCACCCCTAGATATCTCGGATTAAAGATAAATTTATATCATAAAACCCTAAATGTCAATGTTCACCACCATTAATTGTTGATTACAAACTATAAAAATGGAATTTATGCCATTAATTTTCGGAGGAATTCCCCAATATGCATATGATTGAACTATTCCTGGAGAAAATAGAAAAGAAATTGGAGAATTTAATATCAAAAAAATTATCTTGTGGGTGATTGTAAAGCATTCACCCTCTTTGTTTATGTAGAATACTGATAATGAGGTGTGTCTATTGCTGCAAAATGATTGCAACATTTCCCCACTTAAACAACAGTTAGTTGAAAGGTTTCGAAATGTAACAAAAGAAATTGAACAGGTAACCGTAGCCTTGGGTAATGAAAATAATTGTCTTTTGAGCAAAATAGAAGGGCTTAAAGAAGAATTTGAAGGAATAGAAACCATAGCCTCTTCTTTTTACTTGAATTGTTATTTATCCCCATTTACAAATAAATTCATAGAAGTATCGTCATCTATCCAGCACCTTTCTGCCCTTAGACATGGTGCATTAATTGTCATTGAACGGAAGGATTTAACTGACTCTTATATACGGCCGGGTACTTTTATTGGCGCAAATCTAACTTCTGCGTTGTTGGAATCCATCTTTTTTCCTGGAAACCCACTCCATGACGGGGCAGTCCTGGTACGTTCAGATCAAATCTATTCAGCTGCAAATGTTTTACCTTTATCTAAAGTGAATGCAGGTAAAAAAAAGCTAGGTACTCGGCATCGTTCAGCTATAGGACTAACGGAGCAATGTGACGCACTCGTATTAATTGTTTCAGAAGAGACAGGAAAAGTTTCTTTCGCAGTTGACGGTAAAATATATCCTATTATAACTTCTAGTTCTTTAATTTGAACTCTTATGCAAGGTCTTCATAAAATGGCCAGCAAATTGTATCCAAATTTGCTGGCCATTTTTGATTCAGATCGTATTATTAAGACATCCTATTTTATCAATTCTAAGAAATTTTTCCCCAGTATATATTCCTTTTCGGTATCAGGAATTTTTAGTGAATCAATCCAGCTTTTCTTTATCGAATAGTCATACATATTAAACTCCTTCATTCCATATGGGCCATCACAACCGTAAAGAACTTTACGATATCCTAAGCAGTCCACTGCCATCTTTACAATTGATGGATTTAGATAATCACTTGATGTGTCGACAAATACATTGGATTGATTCTTTATATAGTTCCACCCTTTTTTCCAAAATGGAAGCCCCGCATGGGCATATATTAATTTAAGTTTAGGGTATTTTTCGGGTAAGTAAGAATATGAGTCATGTTCTGAAGAAAGATGAATCAACAATGGGATCCCCTTTGATTCACACATATCTGCAACCGGATCAAGTGTTTTAATACTATATTCATGCATGAATGGATGAGCTTTCACGCCAATAAAACCAGGTTTTTGAAGATAAAACTCAACTTCTTCCATTGATTCTGGAATCAGTGGGTTCACTGCTGCCCAGCCTAGAAACCGGTCTGGAAATCTATCAATTACAGCAGCCACGATATCATTCCTTGGCTTGGTAAAAATCCTGTATGATTGACCATAAAGTTTTAAATAACCATCTCCAACTAAACTATCATAAATTTTAATTCCAATTTGAGGTACATTTAGTATTAAAAAGCGGAAAAAGCGTTGTAAATGATATTGATACATGCTATCCACTTCAAACATGGTTTCATTCATGGGAGGGATTAGCACGGTTTTACATATTGCATTTTCATCCATACCCTCTATCATTTTTTCTAAAGTTAACATGGTTTCATCCACATGAAAATGGCAATCAATAACCATCTCGTCCCTCCCCTGCCAATCCTTATTTTATTTTTATTACCCGTCTACTTAGGATATTTCATTTTGTGTAAAAAAATGAATTATTAAATTGAACGCTTTTCTTACTAAAACCGAAGACCGACCGGACAAAACCCGCTGTGGACGGAGACCACTATGTCCCTGGGGTTTCCTGGAAGGACAAGGTGCCTGTCCCCTCGTCCACATTGCATGCATAATTTGGAAATGCAGACAAAACCTAATAACAGCGGGAATATATTTGGTGGTGTTGGCATGCTTTTTTCTCGGACTCAATTAATTTTTGTCCTTATTCTTTTTATTGGAATTTCCAATCATGTGCTCATTTTGCCTCATTTGCTTACAATCGGAAAACGGGATGCGTGGGTATGCGTATTTGCTGCATATGTCATCTTGCTGCTTTGGGGATTGATTCTTTATTACATTATGAAAAAAATGACCAGCATTGAGGAATGATTAAAATTTACATCAACCATAAAGGAGTTTTTAGTTATGCCAGTTGCTGAACTCATTCTTAGACTAGCTATTGCCTTTTTTACATTATTAGTATTAACAAGGCTTATGGGAAGAAAAGAAATATCGCAGATGACCTTTTTCAATTTTATCTCTGCAATTTCCATCGGTACATTAGGTGCCTCTCTTGCTATTGATTCATCTATAAGTATCAGGAATGGAGTCATCGCTTTAGTTGCCTGGAGTGCTTTTACCATTATTATTGGCTTTTTAGATATAAAATCTCCAAAATTTCGTCTTGCCATTGAAGGGCAGCCAAGAATTCTGATAAAAAAAGGAAAAATTATGGAACATGAACTTCGCAAAGTGCGTTTAGACATTGACGCCTTAAATGTTTTATTGCGAAAGAAAAATGTCTTTTCCGTCGCAGATGTCGATTATGCCATTTTCGAAACAGATGGGTCTCTGTCTGTTATGAAAAAAGAGCCTAAGCAGCCTTTAACAAAGAGTGATTTGAATATATATCAGACAAAGCCTAATGATTTCCCGATTTCCACATCGGTCATTTCCGATGGAGAAATTAAGCACGAGAACTTAAATAAACTAAACCTCGATCAGCAATGGCTGGAAGAGCAATTAAAACGTTCAGGCGTCGATTCCATATCCGATGTCTTCTACGCCGAAGTCCAAAAAGACGGCACACTCTACATTGATTATAAAAATGACATGCTGCATTAGAGGACAAGGGGACAGTGAACTATAACCCGAATAATGGACACCCTTAAAAAAGGGACGTTATTCGGGTTTTGTTATGTCTTTAAT